>JAGCEE010000120.1 GCA_017650795.1 Clostridia bacterium
TATGCGCTATAAGATAGTGTTGCATACACGTTATAACTTTGAACAACCTGATAGATCTCTCCTCCAAGGTCTATGCTTTGAGCAATATCTTTTTGTAATACAAACAACGGACCGTTGGATTTAATAAATGTATAACTACCATCTTCTTCATTATAACTTGAAGCAAGAATTTCGCTTGAATTATTGCCAAATACTATAAATGCTTCTGCAGACAAGTTGTCGTTTTTATTATAAGTTGTATAAGATACATTAAACGAAACATTATCGCTTGGCTCTGCCATGATTGTATTCTTGTCCGACTTAATGTTTTGTATGCCTGTTAAAACCTTGGCACTAAACCTTGTTGCAATTTGTTTGTCTTCATCTATATTACTTAAAAAGACATTAACACCCAAACCTTGAACATACTTGCCATAATATTCATTGTTTCCAATCTTAATTATTGGCTTTACGACAATATTTGTGGACTTTGTGCTTATACTCGCTTTTGCAGTAAAATACGCAATATAGCCATTTGATTCTATGTCAATAATATCATCTTCGGTAATAATTACATATTCTAACTGTTGGTTATCTTCCAACTCTATTTGTGTATTTTTGTATTTATAATTGTGAGTATAACCCCTCATGTAAACAGCAGTGGTGTTTTGATTTACTAATTTAAGTTCGCCAACGGCATTGGACATACCCTTGTCTAGATATGCTGTTATTTCTTCAAAGTATTCTATTAAGTAAATTGTAATTAGTGCATATGCCTTGTAATTTAAACTACTTGATGCCTTTAATTGAATTACTCCAGTGCCATTTACCGATATGTACCTACCATAGTTTTTGAGCATAGCAAGGCTCGTATTATCTATATTTAAACTCATTTCTGATAAAGATACACCCGCAAGAAGCAATAACGTTTCTGTATCAATATCGTTTAACAAAATTGATTGTTGTGACGGGTTTTTGGCTTTTTTGTATGCAGATAAAACCAAAGGAGCAAGGCTAACACTTTGCATGCTTATTTGTTCACTACCATCTTCCATATCTTTTTTGACTTTTATTGTTGTTTCGTTAGCATCAAGAACAAGAATATCACCATAGTAATAATCTATCGAAAGTGATTGATTAACCATTTCCTCTGTGCCAATTACCCTAACGGTTCTACTAAACAACATATAGGTATATGCATGATTTTCTTCTCCAAGTTTGGTATCGTCATCTGTAAGTCCATATGCATTTACATTTTCACCATAAGCATAAACCAAGGTTGCCTCTATGCCTCTTTTTTCTCCATTGTCGGTTGCTTGAACAGTATTGTCTTTAACTATGCCTGCATTTATGTGTCCAATAAGACCACTAGCATATTTTGCTCCTCTTACATATATTCTGGAAGTGCATTTTTCTAATGTTCCGCCGTCCATAAAACCGAGTATTCCGCCCACATACGAATTATCTGCCGAGTTGTTGTTGCGAACTATACCCTGTGCCTTAATTGAAGAAACAGTTCCACCAGTATTGCTACCGACTATTGCTCCTAAGTATCCAACATTTGCAGTTATATTCACATGTGCATTTATGCCAAATAAACCAATAGAAGAGTATGAGTCGGTCAAATAATTGTTAAAAATATTTCCACCTTCCACATTTTTTCCAACAACACCACCAACAGACACATCGGATATACCTGAAACCTCAATCCTTAGTGGTATATTAGACATATCCACAAATAGTGTTGATATTTTTGCATCGTTATTGATTTCTATTGTTCCGTAGTTTGCACCAGCAAGCATACCAAATGAAATAAACACAGTTCCTGTTGCCTGCTCAGACTTTGATATTTGTAATGTGTTATTAGCAGAATTTGACAAACTTACTTGTACGTTTGAAATTGTACCCTTGTTTATTCCCGCAAGCAAGCCAATATCTGAAGTTTGGTTCATCCCCTTAAAATCACCAGATTTAAAGTTGCCAGATATTACTAAGTTATATATTTTTGCCGTATCTTTAATAGTTCCAAACAATCCACTACTTAATCCTTTATTTGCAACCACAAAGTTAATAATCCCACCTGTTTGTTCATCATTACCAAAGTTTTCATCATCTTTTTGTAAGAATGTTCCTCTTATTGAATTTTTTAGTTCAGGGAAATAAACTTCGTTGCCACGACAATCAATTAGTGTATCCAAATAATAATGGTTGTTAGCATCAAATCGTAATAAATCTTCATAACTTAAAAGTCTTAATGCTTTCTTTTCGGATGTTCCATCTGCACAGTTAAACTTTAACGCAATATTATAATAATATGCACCAAACTCATCTCTTTCTGAATTTGTTTTCATTCTAGAAACGGCAAAAATTCTTACCGTTCCCGTGCCACCTTTTAAATAAGTAAAGGTCACTTTTGTATCGTTTATAGTATACGAAAGGCAGTTTGTTGAATCTGCATCATCATATTCTATTCTTACTACTATATCTTTTAACATTGCATTTGCAGGAAGTATATAGGTATTGAGTGTAAGTTGCCTGTTTGTTTCTGTATTGTCTAAATACATGTATTCCATTGCATTAACCAAGAACAATCCATCAACATCTACATATTTTTTTATATTTACACTAACACTTGCAGTATATGAATATCCAATTTTATCTTCTATTGTTGCAGTAAACATAAAATCAGATACAACATTTATTCCGGAATAATCACATATAAAGTAAGCAATAAAGTAGTCTGTTTCTTGAGAAATATATAAATTGCCAACATCTCCAACCTTATAACAATCTTCTGTTATTTTTGTGAGTTTAAGTGTTGATGATAGGGTAAGCATAGAGCCTTCACCATCACTTTGTTCTACATAAAACCCTATTCCATTTGTTTCAAGGTCTTTACGGGTGCAAACAACATTGTCATTGTCGCTCATTTGAACGTCCAAATACAGCCTTGCAGTTGCAAGGTTCTTGTTTGCATAAGACAAATCATTGTAATTGTAAACATCTATTGTTTTTAATTTTTTTGCAATATCACTATTACTATCTAATTCGTCCCTGCTTGTTGTTAGGTTCATATCTTTTACATAATCGATACAAGATATATTAAAGTCAAAAACATTTATTATTTCTTCATTTGCTGTTCTTATAAAACCCTCAGAACTATATGTAATAAGCGAAACCTTAACAATCTCTGCATTTTGTGTAAAATCATTAGATGTAATTGTATATCCACCATTACTGTTTTCCATCAAACCAAAACATGAATTATTTTTTAAGCTTATACTATAACCATATGAGTCTTTATTAGTGTCGGTGTAATCTTTAATACGTTCCTTAATGTTTATGGAAACGCCTTTGCCCTTTACCGAAAAATGTTCAATGCTGTTAGTTTGTTCTTTTATACTATAATCGTATAAGTTTCTACTATCGGTATTTAATACCGTTAAAGAAAAATCATCTTTTGTTATTTCTCTATAAACTACAATAGAAATGGTTATTGGTGGAAGTTCATTCTCTGTGCTTATAATAAAATCACTCTTCCCAACACTCCTTGGTGTTATGCGCAAAGTTGGCTTTTCTGCCAAAAGGTCCACAGACACATCACAAGATAACATAGTAGAAAATTTTGGTGTGACATATAATCTGCCAACCGTTCCACCCTCCAACTCAAAGTCGTCAAAAGAATAAGTTGTTGACCCCTCGCCAATATCTGGCATTTTTACATATAGAGTATTGTCAACATACTTTGTGCTATCTATATAAAATGAACGGCTACCTTGATATACTTTTATAAATGCCATATTGGAACATATTTCTTCGCCAGTGGTTTTGTCGATGCAAGTAGCCTTTATTACAAGATTACTCTCTAAGGCTCTTTTTGCCGATATTACAAAAGTATTTTCATTTTGAGAAACATTGGCAAGATACTCATCTGCCTCGTTGGTAAGCCCACTTAAATCATTATCATTAAATATAATATTTAAAAAGTCGGAAAAATTATAAAAATTCGTTAAATCGTCATCAGAAACGCTTGTTTTTGATGTGGTTCGATAAAGCTTAAATTGCATTATATAATTATCATTATTATACGAACTATCTATATTAGGATAAATAGAATATTTTATAGTTTTTGTTTTTGTATTATTATCGTACAAATTTATATAGCATAATTCGTCTTGTCCATTTATTCTTATGGTTTTTGGAACCATTTTTGAAGTGACAGGAATGGTTATTTGTTGATAATTTAAAACGAAATCAGTTTGATAAACCTTTATATTTATTCCAAACGTTTCGCCTTTATTTGTTATCCTGTCGGTCTGAACATCAAATGTAAAATTGTTTTGTTTTGCTCTTATTGGAGCATTTTCGCAAACGTCTCCAGATATTGCACCATCAACACTTACATCGATGCTATACTTACTATAATCATCTATTTTAACAGAAATTTGTTTTTTAAAATCTAATACATCATTTATTGTAAAATCTAGATTTTTAAGTTCTAATGCATCTTTTGAATATAATACAACCCTTGTTGAAGCATCTAAATCCTCTTCACTGTCACCATAATAATTAGTTGCAAAAACCTCTAAATTAAGTTTATTAACATCAATAGCATCAACAATTTTAACAACAAGTGTGGTAGTAATATCCGAACTAATTATGCTGGTTGCCACAATATTAACTTCGTTTACATCATTAGATGTTTGTGCAACAGACAAAGTGGCAGTTGATGAATTCCATGTTATACCTTTAAGTGCTAATTCATCTTCATTTTGAAGTCTATACAAAAGACCTGTTTGCGTTGTGTATTCTGGGTTGAAAATAAAATCTGCCGAAGTCATCACCCTAGAAGAACCTCTTTTTATATACACATTATCCTTTGCGGTAATGCCTTTTATTTCCTCACCAACAACAACAGGAATGCTTAAAGATACATCTGTGCCTCGGATTGTAAGTGTGAGTTTTGTTTCGCCTATTGCAAGAGGTTGTAATCTAAAAGTAAATTTTCCATCACTTAAATATGATGTTTTATCTGCAACTTCTCGCACAATAGATGATTCAAAACTAAAATCAAAATCAATATCTTTACTATTGTAATCGCCCACCACAAAACTAAACTCTTTGTATTCATCTGTAATAAGAAGTTCTAACCTTGCATCATTAAACGATAGCGAAAAAGAACTATTTGTGGGCTCACACCCCGCAAATACCGCCATGCATATAAAGACTAATCCAAATGCAAATATGCTCAATATTTTTTTCATAGTTCTTTTTCTCCTATTGTTTGTTTAATTGCTTTTTTGTTGTTTGTTTTTTCTGTTTGCCAAGCAGATTTTTATGGATTTACTGCAACTTTATTTGTTGTATAGTAATAAGATACACCATATTCTTTATAAGTTGTTTGGCCAAGATCTATAACTATATCTCCATTTTGTTCATATACTTCGCCATTATGAATTACATCTATTATATACACTGTTTTTTCTATTACACGATATGTAATGCCATCAAGTATGTTGGTAATAGTATAACTACCGGCATCTATATTGTAATATCTTGTGCTAATTCCCATTGCACCTACCGGAATGAAGTTGGCATCTCTTTCTGTATAGTAGTTTCCATCAATATCCTTTTTATCGCTAAAGCTAGGACAGTTGTAAGATAATTCTGCCGCAAGCGCATAATTTGTGCCGTTATAATAGTATACTTTTTCTTTGATTATATCCTCATATCTTAACGAAACTATTAAGGCATTTTTTCCTCTATATGAATCATTATAAACAAATATATTTTCATATTCATTTTCGCCATCATAGAAATTTGCTTTTGGTTTTTGTAAGGTGTAAGTTAGCTTCGTTGTTTCAGAATCAGTGTATGGTGCTTCATTAGTACCGATAGCCATTCCAAGACCTTGTTTATTAACAATCATTATGCCATCTTCGTACACTTCCACATCATACGATAGCTCATCGGTAATATCGCTGCTAATTTCAACATCTGACCTTGCAAATGTATAACTATTTTGGGCTAAGATTGATATAGGTATTTGTGCAAATGTACGTTCATACTCTGCAGAGTACCTGATTTGTGGCTTAAACGAATTAAAGTGTCCTAATAAATCAGCACTAGCAGCAGAATCATCAAGTCCATCTTTATCGGCAACCATTTTATCAAAAACAATGCCATCAACAATATTTTCCCAATATAGTTTTTCGACAAATTCTATTCCTGTGATATCGCCATTTTCATTGTTTTTAATAAATTTTATATACATGCCGTTTGACTTCAGATTATTCATAATTGTGTAAACAATACAAACATCATCATTATTAGAATCCTTATCGCTGATAACGCCGGTCTCAACCATCATTTCCATGATTTCTTTGCTTGTTAATAATGTATCCATATTTGCAACAGGTATTGTAGTATCATTTCCTGCAAATTCTTTAATTTCAGAAAACTTATAACTATATATTATTTCATTATTATACGGGTTTTTTGATCCTTCGAATGCTTTAGTGCCTTCATATTTTACAGATTTAACTTCAATCAAGAAATCCCCATCCATTAATGAAGTCATCTTAACTAAATATGTCTCCGTAAATGTTCCTTCCGCTTTATTTGTTCCATATTCTACATAAGATTGATATGTAAACTCGCTTACAACTTGCGGTGCATTGACTCCTTCTGGATATAAATAATATGTTTTTATATTAGATATAGTGAGCGTTTGTCTTGCGGTTGTTAATTCAATTTTTATTGTCTCTTCCTTAGAAATGTTATTTGTAAATGTTAACTCTCCTGTCGTTTTATCTAAAGTATAGCCCACCTGGTTAGAACCAATATATGCCTTAATTCTTAAGTAATTGCAATCAACCCCAGGATCGCACTTGAAAGCATCTAGTTGAATGGTATTATCGCCATCACCATTAACAATAAAAGTAGATATGCTTTCTATTCTATCTATTCCAGTATAACCAGGTATACTATTTATAAAATCATTACCATTAATGTCATAAATATGTCTATCATTAACCAATCTACCGTATTTGTTGTAAGAAATGGAATATGTAATATGATCTTTGCCCAGCGATATTTGCTCTGCAGACCAGTTTTCGTTCGTATATTTTGAAGAACTATTTAAACTCAAACTTGTTTCACTTGGAGTTTCTATATATGTTGCACCACTCGTGGATTCGTTAACCATATTCTTTACAATTACATATGCCCTATCTAATGTGTTATTTCTATTTCCAATTAATTCAGAAGCATAGGATTCATTTGGAATGCATTTAACTATCTGACCTTTAACAATAACATTCTCACCATCATACCCTAAATTATTCAACATAAGATCAGAATAAATTTGATAAGTATTAAAACCGGATAATATTTTATCAATGGCGTATCCACGATCAACTAATGCATAATCATTATTACCTATGCCAATGCTTCCTGTTTCGGACAAGTATGTTGGGTTATGTTCGTCATATCCAACAACACCTCCGGCATATGGAACTGCATTATCTTTTATAATATCTGCCGAAAGCAACATAGTAGTTAGCTCATCTATTCCACCAACAAATATGCTTCCCTCTACGGCATAACTACCATTGTTATAACCAAGTATTCCACCAACATGGGTATTTTTGTAAGATGCAAGATTAAATGCTCCTATATTTGCCGTAACCCCATTTGTTGTTAAACTTCCTAAGTTCTTACCAACAAAACCACCGGCATTATTTATTTGAGAAATAATTTGAAGATTATATACATTAACAATTGTTTCATCTATTCTTACATTAGAATCTGACCCAATTAGCCCAGTAACGCAACCAAAAGTGCAATCACCGGAATTATTTTCAAAATCCATAATTGTACCGCAAACGTTTATTCTTTTTATTGTAACATCAACATTCTTTACATTTAGGTTTCCATTAGCCTCTCCAACAAGGGTTGATACATCTTTAAGCCTACTAGAAATTTTGTATGGTATTTCTACTGAGCAGTTGCTTATTACTGCGCCATTAATTTCAACACTGCCACCCGCATTTACTTTTCCAATAACTAGGCCAAACGATGCTTTAAAGTTGGTTGTTTGATTTGCTTCAACAATTTGTTTGTTATAAATATTTTTTTCTGCAAATTCAACCCTTCCAACATACATAAAGTTTAGCACTTTTGCACTTTCGGATTCTTTTATAATACCTAGTCCGTATGTGTTGTCTTTTACGGAGCCATCTAATAATACTTTATAGCCACATAATCTTGAATTTGCTTTAAATGTTAATTTTCCATTAAACTTGTTAAACGTGTCGGTACCAACAAATATGCCAATTGTTGAACCAGTTTGAATATCTATTTGTGTGTTAATTGATTGATATTTAAATACATCAACATCTTGTTTTTCAGTATTTATTGTATAGGTCAAGTTTTTCCAAAGACCAGCATCGGTTAATATAAATCTATATGGGTTCTCATCTGTTCCATCACCGGATATTGGAGTTAAAATTTCTGGGTTCGCAATTTTTAATGTTCCGTCAGTATTCCAAGGAACATTTAAATTATCATCATCGCCCCAACCAAATACGCTTAAGTATTTATCATTTTTTAAATAACCAATTTTGTCTTTTTCCGTAAAGATTAATCGGCTGTTGATTTTACATGCTTCTTCTCCCATATCACATTCTAATTTATATCCATAGTTAGTGTATAAAACATTTCCACTATCGTCAATCTTATTCTGAGACACTTCAGTAATACGTTTATATTCACTAGAAGTCATGATATTCTTTATGTTATCCGATTCTTCAATTGTTGGACAAATTCCATCAAAACATATATCTTCAAGTTGAGTGTATTTATGATTATCGTTCGACTCGCCACCGCCATACTGAATATAATAATCATCAATTTCTTTTTCTTTGTTGTCATGTTTATATTTGTATACACCATTGTACCATAAACTTACTTCCGAATTAAAAAGCTTTGGCTTATTAATTGATTCTAGCTCTTTGTATTGTATGCCAAATACATTTATATAATTTGTTTCCCAGTGATACATAAAGCCAGACTTGTCTAAAATCTTTTCTTCGTGAATAGAGTCCATAATATTATCATCAAGATATATCTTGTCCTTATTGTAGGTATTGGAATTGCCTAAAAATGGAGTATAAATTAAGCGTGCCGTTAAAACTTCTTTTATAGTATCATAAATCATCTTTATACCCATAAAAAGTGCGCTAGCTGCCGTAATAATCATGCCTGGAGGAGTTGAGGCAAAACCCATCTCAATTGCCGCAACCAAACCTGCAAGGCCAGCAACAGCACCAGTTGTACCAGAAACGGCATACCCAACAAATTCCAATGCACCCATATTGTTTTTAGTACAGAACACCCCAACAGGCTTATAGGCAGAGAAACCACCAACCACTTTACCTGTATTTCTAAGCTTTGTAGCAATAACATTATCTCCAATATCACCGCCTTCATTTGCAACTTTACTTGCAGTTAGGTAGTTTGATATTATTCCGCCAGCATTGGCATCGCTTGTTCCTTTTTTTACAATATATACAACAGTGCCCTTTCTTATTATATTACCTTCGTCATCCTCTTCTATGATAGTATTTGCATGCTCAATTTGCCTAGTTTCTCCACTAAAATTCCATACTGCTTTTGCGTAAATATCCGCACCATTATAGCAATCGTAGATGCTTAAACTATATATGGTTAAAGTGGATGTATCTTTTGGTCCTATTCCAACAATACCGCCAATATATGATGTTTGTGTACCAGGAGTTATCAACACATCATCTTGCATTTCATCATCTTCGCTACCTGCTTGAATGGTACAATTCGTTTTTGTTTCACAGTTGTATACCTTTCCTTCTTGACCCACGGCAATAATTCCGCCAACTACAACCTCATTCCCAGCAACAACTAAAACCTTTGCGGTTTCCAATACACAGTTAGACACCTTGCCACCAGCAAGAAGTCCTAGCGCACCACCAAAGTATAAATTCTGAACTATATAGCCACCACCAGATGTTAGCTTTTCATTAATCTTAACATTATTTAAATTTATTGTGATATTTTTTATTATACCAACAATTGAAGTATCTTCATCTCCAACATTTTGACCCACAAGCCCGCCGAAATAATATGTTGCTGCTGTTGAATTCGCACCATTTATAGAATCGGCATTTATTTTGCAACCATACAGAGATTTTGCTTTTGTTGCAGTTATAGTCTTAGCACCATCTTCTATTTCTTTAGTTGTACCCACATAACCATAATTTTTTCCAACCAGCGTTCCAAAAAAGCCATCTTCTGTGTATGTTGCATAATTGATATTTCCCGCAATTATAACACCAGTTATGGTTCCATAGTTTTCACCAATAATTCCAGTTGAATCATAAAGGGTTAAATTTTGGAATCTTAAATCATATAGTTTTGCATTAGAGTCCAAAACTCCAATTAAATTTTTCCCCTTTTCTAATGGCTTTCCGTCTTTATCACATTTACCTAATTGCAAATTCATTATTGAGTGGTTTTGCCCATCAATATTAACAAAGTTTAAACCTGATATTATACTACCGCCAGACACTAAAGTATATTTAATGCTTCCACGATTATTTTCACTATTAAATCCCATGTATCCAAAATTCATATGTCTTGTTATAACATAGTTTTTTGAAGCATCGCTTGCTCCACTTTCCATGTTAATAAATGCAGTGGCAGTTGGCACAATCATAAATTTTGTATCCACTTTATTATTATTGTAGTACACATATTCATTTACTAACCCACTCTTATTTGCAGTTGTTGTATGTGGGTAAACATATGATGATTGTCTTACATAATCCAACTCTTCGAATTTGTTATATAGCACTGGATAATTTGAATTGTAATCTTGCTTGCAAGCATAATATCCACTTGTATCTGTTTTACCATATAAAACATCAACATTTGTGGTATCTCCA
>JAGCEE010000121.1 GCA_017650795.1 Clostridia bacterium
ATTTATGATTTACAAATTGGTATAAACGAAGATATATACACAATTATGATTGGCACATTTAATATAAATAAAGAAATCACGGAGCAAACTTATGAAAGATTATAAGATTACGGTTGAAGAACAAGAGTTTGTTATTAAGGACGAAACCGAAAAGGCAAACATTTCGTTTATAGCTTCTAAAGGAGACAAAGGAGACCCTGGAGAAAGAGGACCACAAGGCGAAGTTGGTCCTCAAGGTCCTCAAGGCCCTCAAGGTATGCAAGGGCCTAAAGGAGATACAGGTGAGCGAGGTCCACAAGGCATTCAAGGAGAAAAAGGTGAAACTGGCGCAACTGGTCCACAAGGCCCTGCAGGTCAAAATGGGGCAGATGGGCAAGACGGCTACACTCCGGTAAAAGGTGTTGACTACTTCACAGCCGAAGATATCGCGAGCTTAAATATTCCCACAAAGACAAGCGACCTGCAAAATGACAGTAACTACATGACTGGTCTAACAGAACTATCTTATGGAAACTCAACATGGAACGATTTTATAACTGCTTATAATAACAAACAAATAGTTTATTGCCGTGCTAGTTCAAACTCAAACCCAAAGACGGGAAGCCAAACAAGAAAAGCGTTCATGGCGTACGTTAATAATGAAACAACTCCAACAAGCGTTGAGTTCCAATACGTAAGAAGCATATCTTCGCATTCTGCTACACAACAAGGCGACCAAGTATTTGTATACTCTTTAACAAACGCTAGTGGTGGAACGTGGAGCGTAACAACACGTGAGATGGCAACAAAAATAGTGGCCGGAACTAATATGACAAGTTCTTATTCAAATGGCACGCTAACATTAAATGCTTCTGGCGGGGGAAGTGGAACTGTACACGACGAGTATAGTACGTCAACTACGGAGCCTTATAGTGCTAATTATGTAAATACAATAGTTGGCGATATTGAAACATTATTAAGTGAGGTGTAAGTATGAGTGTGGTAAGCGAAATAACAAGAATAAACAGCAATATTGCAGCTGCTTATACACAAGTAAGTAATAAAGGCGGAACGTTACCTACAACGCAAAACTCAAACAATTTAGCTGACGCTATTGAAAGTATAAGTAGCGGTGGTATTGATTGGACACAATTAGGATATGAAGAAGAACCATTTAGTTTACAAGAAGCAGTTGATTATGCAAAAGAAATAAAAAGAACTTGGGACGCGTCTATAACAAACACATACAGAAAATATTTTAATAATAAAGAATTGATATATTTTCCTAACGTTGATATGTCAAATGTCACAAAAGCAGATTATATGTTTCAAAACTGTGTAAAATTAGAATATTTTGATGAAATAAACCCCGCTTCAAATTGTAATATGAATTATATGTTTAATCTCGGCAATTATGATATCACCAAATTAACAGGCAATAAAATACATATAAAAAACAACAATAACAATAGTAGAGTTTTTTATAATATAGGTATATTAGAATTAAATGAATTGATTTTAGAAATTGCACCACTTCGAGGTGATAGTATAATTTCGGCAGTTAATAATTTAAAAATTAAAAAAATAACAGATACACAAACAAGTAGAGAACAACCTATTTTAAGTAATTGCACAATGAATGATGACACAATAAAGGTATTTTTAAACTATTTTAAAACATTGACTTCTCAACCAAGTAGTAAAAAAACATTAAAAGCGTTAGGCTTTACAAGTTCTAATTGTAATCAAGCAATATTATTAGATGAATGGCAAGATCTTGTTGAAGATGGATGGACAACAGGGTATTAAAAGGAGGAATAAAAATGAAGAAATGGATTAAATGTGCAGGTATTCGTGCAATTAAAACTATTGCACAATCTGCGATAGCAACTATTGGAACAAGTGCTTTTATAAGCGAAGTAAATTGGAAAATAGTTGTGTCTGCGAGTTTACTTGCAGGAATATTAAGTTTATTAACTAGTATTGCCGGGCTTCCGGAATTAGACAAGGAAAATTAAATATGAGTGTAAAAACATATAAATATAATGATAAAACACAATTAACCGAGCATTTAAACGTTCAAAACTTTAAATGTAAATGTGGCAAAGCCCACGAAATAAAAATTGATAGCGGTCTGCCAAACATTCTTGAAAAAGAAATGATAAAACTTGGCGCCGATAGAATAGAAGTATTTTCTGGTTATCGTTGCAAAAAGCATGACATTGCAGTAGGTGGTCGCGGAACTGGATCACATACACAGGGTTATGCAGCGGACACCCGCTATTATAAAGGTGGCAAAGTTATACCAAGCAAAGAGGTTTCTTTAAGGCTTGAAGATTTAGGGCACAAAAAAGGTATAGGTTATCGCTGTGGCGGAAATGCTAACGGCACACACATTGATACGAAGCCTCGCAAATGGTACGGCGACGAAAAATATTCTAAAACGAAAGCATGTTGCAATAGTTTTTACGAATATTTTAATATTCCAAAACCAAGCACAAAGAAGTTTATACAAGTTCAAACAAAATCTGGTGTTTGGTGTAGAAAAGGAATTGGTTTTAATTATAAAAAATATAAACTTATACCAAACTTAACAATTTGCGAACTTTTAAAAAAGAACGCAGGAAGTTCAAATGGTTATAAGTGGGACAAAGTTGTTTATAACAACGAAGTAGTGTACATGCCGAACAAATGGAACAAAATTGTATAATTACTTAAAATTAGACGCGTACAGCGTCTTTTTTTATTTCATAGTATATTTATATTACTTTATATAAAAGTGTCTTAAACGCCTTAAAAATAGCATTTTACATATTTTACATATTTTTTTAAATGTTACCAATTTGGTATTGATTTTGTACTCTTTTTGTATTACAATTAGTTTAACAAATAGAGAGAGGAGAATGAAAAATGAAATTAAAATTATGGGCTGAAGTGTTATTAGTATTTATTGCAATAATGTTTTTTGCAATGATATTTTCTGAAACATTGGCGTTAAGTTTTATAGGCGTTATTGGTCTTATAATTACTTGCATTCCACTAGCTAGGTTCGGCAGATTAAATGATATTGATAAAAGATAGGAGATGAAACAATGGAAAAAATACAAGTTAGATTGACTGACACAATTATTGATTGGGTAAAAAAACAAGCTGATGTTGAAGGCGTGCCTGTGAGTACAATGATCCGTCTTATATTAGACAGGGAAATGTTTAAAGATGAAATTAAAAAACAATTTGATAAAAAGAAAAGAGGTAATAAATAATGAAAAAATGGTATATAACAGGAATAATTGGTGTGGCTTTGGTTATAGTAAGCAGCGTGGCTTTATATAAAAATTATAATTATAAATATACACAAAAAGACATAGACAAAATAATGAATATTCTTTTAGAAAAGACGCGACCAACAAAAAAAGATTATAAACTTTATGATTTAGATAAAACCGGGGAGTTTACATTATATGATTTAGTTTTAGTTTGCAAGGAGGCTAAATAATGAACGCAAACTTTGATATTGTTAATAAAAACTTAAAAGAGTGTTGGGAGTATTATTTAGATTACAGAAAATATTTTGTGCAAAGATATTATAGTGATAAAGAACCACAAGACTTTTTAGATTGGTGCTACGAGGAACTATACGAGTGTCCTAATTGTAATTGCGTGGTTTTAAAGGACGACCAAACAAGAATGTGTGATCCTTTGAACCCAGACAACGTTTGTGATGAATGTATTGAAAGTGGAGGATACTATGAATAAATCTAAACTAATAGGCAAGAGTGACTATGTGAAACTAAAAGAAGAACTTGAACTTTATAAAAGTCGTCACGTTACAATGGACGATATAATGTTCAATTTAAAAAGAATAAACCAAAAAGCAA
>JAGCEE010000122.1 GCA_017650795.1 Clostridia bacterium
CTTCCGCATATGTATCATCAATGTCAAAAACACACCATATTTGATTATACAAATTTTCATCAAGGCTTATTGCATAAGAAACTAATTCATCAGGTTGAGCATTTTTATAAACTACTTTTATAGTAAACATACTTTTATAACTGTTTGTAATACTGTTAAAATAATTTTTTTCAGTTTGTCTACCATTTGTAATTATTAAAACTGTGTCTCGTATTTTTTTTTGCTTTTGTATTCTTTTCACTACTACACCCCCTTAATTGAAGGTATAGCTGAATAAAAACCTGCTAAATACTTTTTGCTAAACAAATCGGTTTTTCTAACATCGTTAAAATCTGAAAGTGAAAAAAATTCAGTAGCTCCAAACTTGTTTTTTGTTGCAAAATATATTTGGTCTCTTCTTAAATTATCATCCATTAGAAGAACATTATGTGCTGTTGAAATTTATTGAGCATTGTTTATATTTTTGTTTATTGAATTGAAAGATTTAAATATATAATCCACTATTAAGAAGTTTAGTTTACTATCTATTTCATCAATTACTAAAACTCCACCCCTATCCAAAACTTTTAATATTAAGCCTAATATTGACAATAATCTATAAGTGCCATCAGAGTGGAAGCCAAAATCTCTTTCCAAGTAAACTTCTTTCTTACCAACAATATTGTGCTCTTTATTAAATACATTAAACTCTGTTTTTAAATCTAATCCAAGCACTTCCTTATCTAATGGCATAAATTGAGGAGGATGCTTTCCTTTAACTCTAATATATGGATCTGTTTTATCTGCAATTTTCTCTTGGACAACGCTAAAGTTTTCAACTCCAATATCTGCCTGTTTAATAAAATCAAGTGCTAGTTTTGCATATTTACCATCATCTTCTTGGTAGATTTTGTATTTATTCATAACTTCATCATTAACAATAATCAAATTTGGTTCACTAAACCATTCTAAAACGTTTCTTAAATCTAATATAGTTTCTTCATCTAAAGCTAAGAATGGTGTGTTTGCAAACGATAAAAATAAACTTTGACTATTTATATTGCCAATCGAATTTTTCTTTTTCTTAGAAGTATTTAAGTCAACACCAATTATATTTCTATTAAATATATCAACCAATCTACCATTTGTTCTTTTTCTTAAAAACTCATTTGTAAATTGATTATTTGTTATTTCAAAACCATAATCATAGAAAATGTCTTTTGCTACAAGTTCTATTTCAAACAAAGTTGATTCTTTATCTGAACCATCGAAAAAAGCAAAAGGGGTATTTTGTTGAACTACTGGGTTTAAAGGGTTTGAAGATGTTAAAACGAGAGCCCTCATAAAATCAAGACTTTTTACTAGGTTTGTTTTACCACTTGCGTTTGCACCAAAAATAACTGCTGTCTTAAGCAATTCGTTTTCATATTTAGGAAAAATTTTTTCATCGCATTTAAATGTATTTAATTCAGCAAACTCTTTATTAGAAATTGCTTGCATTGAAAAAATAGTTTCTTCATAAAAAGACCTAAAATTTTTTATTTTTAAATTAACTAAACTATTCATAGTTCCTCCAATGATCATTTATATTATAGCATAAAATTTTTATTTGTCAATAAATTATATGCCATTTTTGCAAAAAATATGCAAAAGTCCAACATAATATACTTAAAATTACGCAATTATTCAAAATATCAATTCCTCATATTGTTTCTCTATACAATAGAAATGGTTTGGTATCAAGATTTTTTGATACCAAAACTGGCTAAAATTGTATTAAACAACAAAAAAACCACTATATTTAGTGGCTTCATGGTGCGACTGAGATGATTCGAACATCCGACCTATCGCTTAGGAGGCGATCGCTCTATCCTGCTGAGCTACAGCCGCAAAATGGGTTTAGTTTTACGACTTAACTCTCGGTCAAAGTTACGAAATTTATTAAACAACATTTTATGAAACGCAAGAAATTTTGCGTTTTTTTGATACCAAAATTGATACCAAAACTGCTTTTTTGAGAATGTCAATTCGCTAAAAGTGCCGAAAATAAAGGGATTTAGCGATTTGATATTGTGGATATCTATACACTTAGGAGGCGATCGCTCTATCCAGCTGAGCTATATCCACATATTATGTTTTTTGAGTGTTTGGGTGAACTTTTGGTGAACTTTGGTTTTGAGTTAGTTTACATTGCTTGCAAATTGTCAGTGTTTTAGGGAGGTTTAGAGATTTTATTTTTGTCCAAGTCGATACTTAGGAGGTCGAAGGTATATACCTTTACCTATGGGGTCAAAAATTAAATTATTTTTTTAGATTTGATGTTTTATAGTTGGTGCAAATATGAATTATGCATATGTTATTTTTACCAGTAAATCATAGCACAATATGGTTAATAATGCAAGAAATCTTTTGGTTTTTATTGTTTGTGGTGTGGAAAAGTGTGGTGGGTGTTATTTAAAATGTAAGCCATACTATATTAATATGGTGGGTGTTTTTGAATAAATAAGCAGATAAAATTTTTTAATACAAACATTGCAAAATGTGCTTGACAACTAATATATATTATGCTAAACTTTGCTCCGTAAATAAAAAGTGTCCTTTTTCCAAAGACAGCAAGTGGGCTTGCCCATAAATTAATACTTGCCGAGGTATAAAAGTTTGAAATGTAAGGTTTATTCCTTCTTTTGGCTTTTCTTTGGCTAAAAGAGGGGATTTTTAGTTTACATACAAACTTAAATTAAGGAGGCAAATCGTGAGCGCAAATTTAGAAGCAAAAAAAGTTTTGGTTGAAGAGATTAAAGAAAAAATAAATTCAGCCATATCACTTACTTTTGTGGATTATTGTGGCCTTACCGTTGAGGAAGACACAACCATGCGTAGAGCTTTCCGAGAAGCGGGTGTTGAGTATAAGGTTTACAAAAACAGACTTATGCTTAAAGCATTAAACGAACTTGGTTTTACCGGTTATGATGATGTTTTACAAGGAACAACTGCTGTTGCATTTGGAATCAAGGACGAAGTTTCTGCACCAAAAATTATAGCAGATACAATGGATAAGATTAAAAAGCTTGAAATCAAATGTGGAATGCTTAATGGTAAAAGAATAGATGCCAAAATGGTTGAAACACTTGCCAAGATACCATCAAAAGAAGTGCTTATTTCCAAACTTTTATACTTACTACAAAGCCCTGTCAGAAGAGTTGCTATTGCTCTTAATGAAGTGGCAAAAAGAGGTTAGTGTATTAGTTTAAACAAAATTAAAAATTAAGGAGAGAATAAAAAAATGGAATTAAAAGAAATTGTTGAAGAAATCAAATCAAAAACCGTTGTAGAAATCAACGAACTTGTAAAAATGTTAGAAGAAGAATTTGGCGTTAGTGCCGCTGCTGCTGTAGTAGCTGGCCCTGCCGCTGCTGCTGGTCCTGCTGCCGCAGAAGAAAAGAGTGAATTTACAGTTGCACTTAAAGATGTTGGTGCTAACAAAATCGCTGTTATTAAAGCAGTTAGAGAAATCACAGGACTTGGACTTTCAGAAGCAAAAGCACTTGTTGATAATGCTCCTTCTACAATTAAAGAAAACGTTCCAACTGACCAAGCAAAAGAGATGGAAGCAAAACTCAAAGAAGCTGGCGCAACAGTTGAATTAAAATAAGTTTGTATTAAAAAATGTAGGTTAGACCTACATTTTTTATTGTAAAAAAAATTATGTTTATAAGCGATAAATAAAGAGGTAAAAATGGATAAAAAGAATATAACAAAAATTGTGATAACGGGAGGGCCTTGTGCGGGCAAGACCACAGCAATGAGTAGAATAAGGGAAAAGTTTACCGACATGGGATATGTGGTTATTTTTGTGCCAGAAACATCAACTGAGTTAATTTCTAATGGAATTGCACCATGGACACTTTACAATAATTCAAAATATCAAGAAGTGCTAATAAATCTGCAAATAGAAAAAGAGAAGATATTTGAAAAAGCCGCAAAAGAGAGCAAGGGCGGAGATAAAGTGCTTATTGTTTGCGATAGGGGTGTTTTGGATAGCAAAGCATATATTTCTGATGATGGTTTTAAACAAATACTAAAAAGGTGTGGTTTGGATGAGATTACACTTAGAGATGGTTATGAGGCAGTATTTCATTTAGTGACGGCGGCAAAGGGTGCGGAGGAGTTTTATACATTAGCAAACAACTCGGCAAGGACAGAAACTGCCGAAAAGGCGATAGAACTAGACGAAAAAACAATGCATGCATGGATTGGACACCCTCATCTTAGGGTAATAGACAACTCAACTAATTTTGAAGAAAAACTAAAAAAACTAATAGAGGAAATATCAGCATTTTTAGGCGAGCCAAAGCCATATGAAATTGAGCGAAAATTCTTAATTGAATATCCCGATATTAAAATGCTAAGTAGTAGTGATTTTGTTAAAAAAACCGAGATTATTCAAACATATCTTGTTTCGCATGGGGGTGATGAGGTCAGATTAAGACAGAGTGGTTTAAATGGACACTTCACTTATACCATAACAACAAAGAAAAAGATAAGTGGGGTAAAGAGAATAGAAATAGAAAAAAGAATTACCAAAGATGAATATGTAAATTTATTACTAAGAGCAGATACCTCTAAAAAACAAATAAGAAAGACAAGATATCGCTTTATGTATGATAATCAATATTTTGAAGTAGACATATATCCATTTTGGAAAGACAAAGCAATTATGGAAATTGAATTAAAAGACGAAAATCAAAAAATTCAAATACCAAACTTTATTAGCGTAATAAAAGAAGTGACAGAAGATGATAACTACAAGAACTCGTCACTAGCAAATGTTAAATAAAAAGCTTATAAAAATGCCAAACAAACCGTTTGGCATTTTTTATATGCAACAATAAATTTGGCAATGCGAAAGTTTTTAAACATGGGCAGAATTACGTGATTTATTTAATTACTTTATTTCAACAGCAATATCTCCACTATTGCCATAATTTTCGTTATTATACCCCTCATGAGAATAGTGGTCGTTTTTGTAGTCTTCTGATTGCAAGTAGTCTAATGTTTCTTGTTTTTCTTTTAGTTCTTCTTCTTTTTGTTCTAACTCTATTTGCGAATTGGTTAAGTTATTTCTTTTAATTTGAAGAGAAACACTTTGTATTATTCCAACAAAAACAAGCACTATTGGTATTAGTAGCGCTATTGCAAAAACAAATTTAACCATTTTTGTTTGTTTCATCGTTTTTCTTCTTTGGTTTATTTATTAGTTTATTAAGCATATTGTAGCATGATAAATAAAATTTTGCAACAACCTTTCCAAGAGTGTTTCTTTGGAGCAAAAAAGAAAATAAAAAAACAACGCACACAAATAATCTAAATTGCCCATAATTATGTTTAAGATTTGTAAAGAATAAAATAATCAGCACTATTGATGTTTGTAAAAAATCAATAAAAAAACATGGAACTTTTTTATTGCCAAATAAAAACTTTATGTAATTACCAATATCAAAAACAATGCCAGAAAAAAATCCCACAATAATAAATAAAAAAAATAAATATGGTTGATTTAATGTTTCATAAAGCATTTACTTAGATGGCTCCAAAATATTAAAATATAAATATAATTTAAAAATTAAACAAAAAATATAAATTATTTTAAAATTTTTTTTAAAAAACTTCGTTTTTCGTGTATTTCTTCATATTTTAAACAATTTATTTTCCCAACAATAAGTAGTTCGCCGGTTTCTACTGACAGTTTGTCGGCCTTTAAGTTTTCGCCTTTAATATTTAATTTGTCGCCACATATCAATATGCTTGCTTCCGTTTCGTTAAGTGATGTTATACCCTCAACGCCGGTTAATTTTATGCTTGCCCTATCATAAATTAAAATACTAGATTTATTTATTTCTGACATTATATTCTCCTTATACTATTTATTTTATTGTTTAATAATGCGAATTATGATAGTATATAAAATATGACAAGCAAACTTTTAAAAATGCTATTTCCCGAAAAATATACTTGCGTTATTTGTGATGATGAGGTGTTTAATAAATACTCTATTTGCAAGTCTTGTTTAAAGAGTCTTGAATATTTGACCGGAAAAACTTGTATTCATTGCTCGGATCCACTAATTAGTATGGGCGACTATTGTAAACGATGCAAGGGTAAGGTGTTTTACTATGATAGGGCTATTGCGCCGTTTGTTTTTGACGGAAAAATTAAGGGGATTATTCATGGACTAAAATATGGCAATAAAAAATACTTGGCAGAACCTCTTGCGATATTCATGGCAGATAAATATACAAACGAAAAACTTTTTGCAGATTTGATTATTCCAGTTCCTTTATGTAGTAGAAGATTAAACGAAAGAGGATATAACCAATCACTGCTTTTGGCAAACGCATTTGGCAAAATAAAAAAAATTAAAGTAGATGCAGATGCATTTATTAGAATAAAAGAAACGCCACCACAAACAAATCTTGATTTTATGGAAAGACAAAGCAATTTGGTTAATGCATTTAAAGTTTTAAATAAAAAACTAGTAAAAGGCAAAAGTATACTTTTAATTGATGATGTTTTTACTACGGGTGCAACGGCAACCGAATGTGCAAAAATGCTAAAAAAAGCAGGCGCAAGTTGTGTCTATGTTTTGACAGTGGCACACACAAACAAAAGTCAAGAAAACTTTGATTAAAAATTAGAAAAATACACATAATATCTTTGTCAAAAGGAGATATTATGGAATTTGATAAAAGCAAAACAAAAGAAAATTTGGTTAGGGCATTCGTTTCTGAATGTATTGATGGGGCAAGATATCAATTTATGGCAAAAGATGCCAAGGCAAAAGGATATGGCTATTTGTACAAACAAATGAAACTTCTTGCAACCAACGAAATGGCACATGCATCCGTTTTTTATGACTTTATTTTATGTGAAGGCAAAAAAGGCGAAAAATGCAAAAAAGATGGCGAAAGAATAGAGGTTTGTGCAAGTTATCCTTTTACTAATTATGTTTTGCCCGAGGCATTAAACTTGACCAGCAAGAATGAAGAGCATGAAAGTGCCAAGATTTATAAAGAGTTTGAGGAAACTGCATTAAACGAAGGCTTTAAAGATGTGGCGAAAGCGTTTCATCATGTTGTGCAGGTTGAAAATTGTCATTATTTAATGTTGGAAGAATATTATACGAAAATGATGAATGACAAGTTATATACTTCTCCTAAAAAAATAAAATGGAAATGTTCAAATTGTGGTACAGAAATAGAAGACACAAAAGCACCATCACCTTGTCCATTATGTAGTTATGAACAAGGGTATTATATGATACCAACAAGTGATGAATAAAAAAGAAGGCTTGGCCTTCTTTTTTTAAATCTTTTTATTGTTTTTGTTTGCTCTAATAAAATCCTCGCTATATTGTTTTATCCACGCTTTTTGTTCTTCTAGTGTATTAAAGTGAGGCTTTTGTGAGTATTTCTTTTTAAAATCTTCCATTGTAAATAAAGCGTCAGTACTATCTATTATTGTTATTTTGCCATTTGCATCATCAACTGGCTTCCATATGTTTTCTTTTTGTGGTGTTGTCACTTTTGGGTGTTTATCGGCGGGCTCACTTTTTTTATATGGGATTGAAGAAACAAAAACGGTTTTTGCATTAGTGTTGTTCATGTTTGGTGTTTTTTGCACTGGGGTATTGTTGGTTAAAAAGCCCTCTTGTGTTTTATTACTGTTTGTTATAACCATGTTTTGGCTACTTCCTAAATTGTTGTAATCAAAATCTATTTCGTTATATGTGCTTATTTTGGATAACTTATAACTATAAAATTCGTTTTCGCCCAAAATGATGTTGTCTATCATTTGAAAGCTTAAAGAATTTGCCAAAGCAACAAGATTATTAAATTGTTTAATGTCGGATTCTGATGGCTTTGCATTGTGAAATGGGTGAGTGTGTGCAAACATAAAAAATCCAGTAGGGTTTGCTACTAAAAAGTTTATTAGTTCGGTTGCATCAACCGATATTTTGGAATGGCTTAAACCCTTAAACACCTTGTAGTTTTCTACTGTTAAGTTTTTTCTAAGTGCAATTACAACAAATTGTTCATTGCTAGAAGGTGGCAAAACTGATCGAATAAATGTTAATGCCAAATTAAAAGTTTTTAGGCTAGGGTGTTTGTTTAATTTTGACTTGTTTTTAAAATACTCGGATGCTCCAACGAGAGTGATTAAATCTGCGGTGTGTTTGCCAACTCCATCAACCCTAATAAGCTGAGAAAAATCTGCCCTAAAAACAGCATCTAAACTTCCAAAAGTGTTAATCAAATTATGTGCTATTGGGTTGGTGTCTGCCCTTGGAATGGAAAAGTTAAGTAGGGCTTCTAAATAGTTTATTTCGTTTAAACTTGTAATGCCGTTATTGTGATATTGCTCTTTTAATCGATTTCTGTGGCCGGCATGAATGTTCCCATTTTTCATGGAAAAATTGTACCATAATTTTTTATTGTATGCTAATAAATTTAATACATTTTGCGTAAAATATATTGGCACTAAAATAAAAGGGAATTTGCTTGAAGCAAAAACTATTAACAAAAAACAAAATATGCTATGGCGTGGGCAATTTGGGGTACGGAACGATATCGCAAACCATGTCTAATTTTATTATGTTTTTTGGCACGAGTGTTCTTGGAGTGCCCGGCACATTGGTTGGAATTGCTGTTGCTATTTCTGCATTTTGGGATGGGCTTAGCGACCCAATAATTGGGTATATTTCGGACAGGCATAAAAGTAAAACATTTGGACGGCGATTGGGATTTATGCTAGTTGCCACTTTTGGTATGGCTGTTTTTAATTTGCTTTTGTGGAGCATACCAAATTCTCTTTCTGTGGGTTTTAAATTTGTATGGCTAATTGTGTGTTTGCTATCAATAGAAACATTTAATACATTTTTTGCCACTCCATATGTTGCACTTGGAATAGATATTGCGCCGGATTATAACGATCAAAGTAGCATTCAGGGTTATAAAACAGTTTTTTTTATTATTGGCATGATACTGCCAACCGTGTTTATGATTATTTTTATGCCGTCAAAAGATGGTGTTGGTCAACTTGTGCAATCGGGCTATATAAATATGTCGTATGTCACAAGCATACTGTGTGTTATTTGTGGTGCCATATGCATAATTGGAACATTAAAACGAGCAAAATCTATGCCAGATTTTGATACAAAGCAAAAGGAAGATAATGCGTTTTTTAAAATATTTTATAATTTTTTTAAAACGCTTGGAAATAAAAATTTTAGCCCAATAATTTGTGGGTACTCTATTGCACTTATTTCTGCCGCTTTTTTAATGAGCGTGGGCATGCATCTTTTTACTTACTCTTTTCACTTTACATCAACACAAATATCCTTAACTTTGGGTACATTGTTTATTGGCGCAATAATCAGTCAGCCTTTTTGGATTTTTTTAAGTAAAAGAATAGACAAAAAGCCGGCACTAAATGTTGCACTAAGCATTTTACTTGTGGGTATATTTTTGGTTGGTGTAATTTTTGGTTTTAGAACACTTATGCCGGCAAAACTTTGCTTTTATTTAATACTACCCAGCATACTTTTTTGTGGTTTTGGAACAGGGGCTTTGTATAGTTTACCAATATCTATGTTTGCTGATGTGGTGACGCTAGAAAAATTAAAAAGCAATCAAAATAAAACTGCCACTTATAGTGGATATATGACTTTTGCCTATAATGTTGCAAACTCTGTATCGTTGTTTGTTATTGGTGTTTTGCTAGATTTAATAAAATTTAATCCATCGGAGCCGGTGCAGGCAATAAAAGTCCAAAATGCACTTGGGATAATAGTGCTTGTGGGGTGCATTGTTTCTATTGGACTTTCTATGTTTATTTTTAACAAATACAAACTAACTAGGGCTGAGATTTTAAAAGAACAAATGAGGGCAAAAAAAGCAAATAATTAAACATCTGTATAAAAAACCGAGTTTTCTTCTTTTACTGAATATGTGGAATAAATCAAATCCAAATAATAATCAAACCATTTTTCTCTAACAGGGAGTATCATATATTTAAAGTTTAAAATCAAAGCATTACCAATATTTTTGTAATTATTTTCAAAATGAAAAGACACCAAACAGCCATCTTTTATAAGTTTTTGCACTTTTGCATGATAATTAAAATAAGACATAAAGTATTTTGTGCAAAAATTGTATTTTAATAATAAAAAAATAAAGTGTTGAAAAAGTGTTAAAAGAATGATATACTACAAACATAAGGTGGGTAGTATGAAACCAAAATTGTTAATATTGCTTGGAATAAATGGCGCAGGAAAAACAACACTGTTTGAAAAAATCAAAAATAATTATAAAGATTATGACTATATAAACCAAGACAATATCGTGACAGAGCTAGGGCTTGATAAAACACAAAAATCCTCATACATAAAATCATGTAGGCTTGCAAGAAAAAGAATAATTTTGGATATGTATAAACATAAAAACATGGTTATAGAAACAACATCTTTTCCAAAAATAATTGCTAAGGAAGCAAAAAATAATGGCTACGAAATAATAACACATTTTATTTGGGTTGGCGACATTGCGCTTTCTACTAATAGAATTAAAAATAGGATTGCCGTTGGTGGACATGGTGTAGAAGATGGATACCTAGAAATTTCATTTAAAAGACAAAATGAAATACTAAATGATGCAATTCAAAATTCAAACAAGTGCCTTGTGTTTGAAAATAAGGATAAATTTTCTTTATTAGAAATGTATGATAATGGTAGAAGAATAATAAACAAACCCAAAGCAGATGCAATTAGAGATAATTAAACAGAGCCCAATGTATAAACAATATACATGGAAAGCAAATTAAGCCGTTAAATAAGGTACACTGTAAAAAATAGCTTAAACATATTTACTATAAAGACATGGTAGTAATAAAAACAAAAAACAATAATTGTGAGCAGAAATAAAAAATGCACCAACAAAATGGTGCATTTTTTGTATATATCACTGTATAAAACAATGTGAGTATAATAATCTCGAAAGCAATGCTTACATTTCAAGAGAGTCCTCTTTTCCTTGTGCTTTGCTTGTTTTGGAGCCATCAATGAATAACTTTTCTTCGTCTTTTACTTTTTTATCCAATATTCTTTGTGCAAATTTATCTTGTTCCTCTTTTGACTCTATTCCGTATATTTTTGCAACGGCAGTAAGCCCAACAAAAAGTGCACTTTTTGGAATTTCGCCAGCAAATGCCAATGGGGCACACTGCTTGCAAAACTTTAAATCTCTTTCTTTAATTGCTTGCTCGGTTTTGATAATTCGCTTTTTGTTAAGTTCGCTTTTTTGTCTATATGAATGGGTTTTAATTTTATCAAACTCGCTTCTTATTCGAGTGTCAATATCTCCATCGCTTTCATAATCAAATATTTCTTTTAATTTTTCGCTAACAGGACCTTCATCTTTATATTTGCGCAATTTTTCAAGTTGTTCATTAGTGTAAAAGCTAGTAAATAATGGATTGTTAATCAGAGGAAGAAGGTCTTTTAGTTTTAAAGATTTTTCAATTGACATCATACTAAAAACAAGGTGTGGGACATCGTGCTTGTTATATATATTACCAGCCTGTGGGTCGCAATAATAAAAACCATCTATTCCATAAATATCATCTTTTATATATAGTAAATTGTTGGCATGAGGCATGGTCACTTTTTGTTTATTTTTGTCAAAAATATTTACCGATTGTATTTCGCATAAAACTTCGCCATTATTAAATGTTCTATCACATAAACATTTAAACAAAGATGCATAGCCAGAGCAAATTGCATATTCACTTGTTAGTAATCCAATCCAACTGCGCATTCTATTATCTTTGAAGTCATCATTTATATTATATATTCTGTTTGCAGTATAATAATATATTGCTGTAAGTTTTTCAGTATTAGAGAGTGGCCTTTTTGTGCCGTTTTGGTTTACCATGGTGTTATTTATTTTATTAACAATTTCATCTATTATTTTTTTTGCAACAAAA
>JAGCEE010000123.1 GCA_017650795.1 Clostridia bacterium
ACTAACATATGTTATACTACCCAATTTAGAACTATAATCTAATGATTATAGTTCTCTTATCTCAACTCCCGTGAAATAATGATTTAATATATCAAGTGAACCAAACTCCGCCAATAAAGAGCAATATATTTTTTGCTTTGCAACAGGTTATGGCAATTATTACTGCCACAATGCTTGTTCCTGCACTTGCCGATGCTAGTGGAGTTTATTTAAGTCAGTCTGCGGCACTTATTGGAGCAGGCGTTGGAACAGTAGTATATTTGCTTTTTACACAATTTAAAAGTCCGGTTTTTTTGGGTAGTTCATTTACATTTATTTTGCCACTTACAACGGCTGTTAGTTATGGCTATTTTGGAATTATTCTTGGTACATTGCTCGCTGGGCTTGTTTATGTTGTGCTTGCACTCATCATAAAGTTTGTTGGAGCGAATTGGATAAACAAAATTATGCCACCACTAATAATAGGACCGGTTGTCGCCCTCATTGGATTTAATCTTGCAAAGTCTGCAATGGAAAATCTTATGAATACGACAAATGATGGCAATTATAGTCTTATTGCAATTTTAGTTGGTGTTATAACATTCTTTATTGTTATGGTTGTTTCAACAAAAGGTAAAAAATCACTCAAAATGTTTCCATTCATTGTTGGTATAATTGGTGGTTATGTTTTGGCAAGCATTTTTACTGTAATTGGGTTAATTGCTCATGTTAATGAACTCGTAATAATAGATTTTTCGTTGTTTAAGAGTGTTGCCGACATAAGCAACTGGTTGCCAAATATAACTATGGTCGGACTAATAAATGAGGGCGTATCTAAAATCACATCATTTGGTGACGTAGTATCTATTTTTGTTGCATTTGTTCCTGTTGCAATCGTTTCTTTTGCCGAGCACATTGCAGACCACAAAAATATTGGCTCAATAATAGGAAATGACCTTCTTAAAAATCCAGGTCTTCATAGAACACTTTTAGGTGACGGTGTGGGCACGATGTTTGGTGCAATAATTGGTGGCTGCCCAACAACCACATATGGTGAATCTATTGGTTGTGTTGCTCTTTCAAAAAATGCATCAACAAAAACCATTTTGCTTGCATCAATCATGTGTGTTTTTATAGCATTTATATATCCGGTGGTTGTTTTTATAGAAACAATACCTCCATGCGTAATAGGTGGAGTATGTATTGCATTATATGGATTTATATCAGTTTCCGGCCTTAGAATGATAAAGGATATAGACTTAAATAAATCAAATAATTTATTTGTTATTGCTTCAATATTTATTTGTGGAATTGGTGGCTTAGAAATAAAATTTGGTTCGGTTGTTATACCGGCACTAGCTTGTGCACTTGTAATTGGTATTCTTGCTAATTTGGTATTAAACACAAAAAGGAACAACAATCAAAATAACATAAGCGAAAACTCTAATCTTATTGAGGGTGATAAAACGGTACAAAACTTTAAAGATGAGCAATCTTGACTTATGAATGCATATATGATATAATAAAGCAAGCTAGAATTTTTAGGAGGCAATTTGAACACTAAATTTAGTGAAGCTTTAAACAACTCATCTAGAATCGCAATTTTTTCGCATGCAGAGCCTGATGCAGATGCCCTTTGTAGCGCATTTGCTCTTAAAAATATCATATACAACAACTACGACTATAAGTTCGTAGATGTTTTTGTTGACGGCGAAATCGGTGAGCTTTATAGTCCAATAATACGTAACGAAATTTTAAATCCAAGGCCATATTCAAATTATGATGTGGCATTTGTTTTGGATTGTCCAAATGTAGAAAGAATTGGCGAAAAAGGTTTAGATGTAATAAAAGACATTCCTTTTGTTATAAATATAGATCACCACGAAACAAATGTAAAATTTGGTGATTTAAACATTGTTTCTCCAAAGGTGTCTAGCACTTGTGAACTAATATATATTTTATCACAAGTTCAAAATTTAGAACTAAACAACCTTATTGCAAAACAACTTTATCAAGGAATAATTACCGATACGGGTTGCTTTACATCTCTTACAACAACATCTAGAACATATAGGGTTGTTAGTGAGTTAATGAAATATAAGTTTGACCCAAATGCCATAAAAGAATACTATTTTAAAAACAATTCAATGGCAAAAACAAAACTTTTGTCTATGGCATTATCTTCTATGAAGTTTTATAAAGGTGAACTTTTTACCACTATGAAGATTCCTTATAATGCATTTGAAAAATCTGGCGCATCTTTTGAAGATACAATGGGTATTGTAGATAATGGAATAAACATAAATGGTACAGCAATCACTGCCATGATAATAGAAAAAAAACCAGGCTTTTTGTATTGTAGCTTAAGAAGTAAAGGCCTTGTGAATGTTGGTGATATTGCAAAGGAATTTGGCGGTGGCGGAAGTGAAACAGTTGGTGCTTTTCAAATTGAGGGCAATATTGACTCGCTAGAAAAGAAACTGGTTGAAATCGTGCTTCCAAAGTTGCAGAATGTAGAGCAAGTAGACGAAATATTTTTCTAAAACCCATTTAATTAAATAAATAATTCACTATTTACAAATAGTTGTTTATTAAGGTATAATAAGAGTATGATAACAAGAAAATTTGAACAACAATGGGAGCAATCAACATCCCAAATAAATAATATGACAGAAGAAGATGTCCTTTTTGACTTTAATGAATATCTTACAAATATGAGATTTGCATTAAAATATATCAAGGATAAGCATCACGATGATTTTAATGCAAAAACTAAAAAAAATATTGACGATTTATATTCAATACTTTTAAAAAGAATAGAGCAGTTTAATACAATTTGTTTAGAAAAAGACCAAAATGGTGAGTTTAAATCACTGTGTTTTTCATATGAAAATGTAAAAACAAGTATTTATGAAAAAGACGGCAATCACATAAGATTAAAAGACGATGTTTTTATCGCTCTAAAAAAGATTGCCCAAAGCGTTTTTGAAATTGAAGAACAAGTTTCAAAATATGTAGAAGCAGAATGGATTAGTGCATTAACTGATGTTAAAGATTATTCAAGTGATTCACAGTATATGCTTCTTGCACATGCAGATTATAAGTTTTATCCACAAGACGACACTCCTGAGGTATTAAAAAAATACAATAGCCAACAACAAGGTTTGTGCTTTTCGTTAATTACAGATAAAAAGACAAGGATATTTGACCAATCAACAAATTATTATAATTTTTATTCACATAAAAATGGCTTAGTGGGCATTATCGCAAAACCAAAAAAAGACTCAATGGTGTCAATGTCTAGTACCGATATGTTATCTACCGAATTTATTGATGGAGAATGCACACTACTTAGGCATTTTAATCACTCAAAAGTAAATAGATGCTTTGTAAATGGCAATTCAGAGATATACTCAAAAGGAACAAAAATCATCATGCCAAGCAATATGTTTGATTTAGATGTAGACACAATCAACGAAGTTATTTTAGACGCAAACAAAATAGACGTTCAGGCAGTGTTTTATGTTAAAACACCTAATGGGCAAATACCTGCAAGATTTGAAGAGTATAAAAAAGAGCAAGAAAAGCTTTGTGGGCATAAATTACAAACAATACAGTTATTTCCAAGAAATAGATTAAAGCAGTATAATCTAGACGAAATCATGTATAATATGTAAAAAAAAATCAAGCGACCATATTTTTGGTCGTTTTTTTGATTATATAAAATATCACAAAAGCATATTTTTTATCAAAAATATAAAGCACTCTATTTGCTTTAATTTTTTATTGTGCAAAAATCATATTTTTTTAATAACTATATTTAAGTTAGATTGCAAATTATTTGCAGATTTAATTAAAGTTTTGTATACTAAAAGCATACAAAGGAGCAAAAGATGCTTGCAAAAGTTTTAAGTTATGGGCTTAGTGGGATTGATGGTTTTTTAGTTTCTGTCGAAACAGATATACAAAATGGACTAAGCAAATTAGATTTGGTTGGGCTTGCGGATACTGCGGTAAAAGAAAGCAAAGATAGAGTTCGTTCGGCAATAAAAAATTCTGGATATTCTTATCCAGTTGATGCTGTGACAATAAACCTTGCACCAGCCGATAAAAAGAAGGAAGGTCCACTTTATGACCTACCAATAGCTGTTTCGGTATTATCGGCACAAGGCGTTATAGATTTTGAAAAAATTAAAAATGTAATATTTCTGGGCGAGTTATCTTTGGATGGGAGCGTAAAAAAAGTAAACGGAATACTTCCAATTTTAATTTCGGCACGAAGTAATGGATATAAAAACTTTATTATTCCCGAAGAAAATGCCAAAGAGGCTAGTTTTATTGACGGAATAAATGTTGCCGCTGCAAGCACATTAAAACAAATAGTAGAGTATTTTGGCAATCCACAAAACTCTACATTAAAAAAAGTAAAAATATCTAATTATAGTCAAATACAACAGGAAGAATTGCAAAATATTATAGATATGAAAAATGTTAAAGGGCAAATAAGTGCAAAAAGAGCATTAGAAATTGCCGCCGCTGGTGGTCATAATATTTTGATGATTGGCCCTCCGAGTAGTGGTAAAACACTTCTTGCAAAATGTTTTCCTGGCATTTTACCTGATATGACATTTGAGGAAGCACTTGAGGTCACAAAAATACATAGTATTGCTGGAACATTAGATTCAACAAAAGGAATTATCACAAACAGACCTTTTAGAACTCCTCATCACACAGCAACAAAAATTGCTCTTGCAGGTGGAGGAAAAGATTCTAAACCAGGCGAGATTAGTCTTGCTCACAATGGTGTGTTATTTTTGGACGAACTCCCAGAGTATGGAAGGGAGTTTATAGAAACACTTCGCCAACCATTAGAAGATGGAGAAATAACTGTGGCAAGGGCAACGCAAACAATAACTTATCCTTCGTCATTTATATTGATTGCAAGCATGAATCCATGTCCTTGTGGAAACTATGGTAGCAAAACTCAAAAATGCAGATGTACCGAAAGTCAAATACATAAATACTTGGCAAAACTCAGTGGTCCAATAATGGATAGAATAGACCTTCATATAGAGGTGGATTCTGTTTCTTATGACGATTTAAATAGCAAAGAAGAGGGCGAAAGCTCAAAAGATATAAAACAAAGAGTAAATAATGCAAGGGGTATTCAACTAAAAAGATTTGAAAGCACAAAACCATATTGCAATGCAAAAATGAATGTTGTTCAAACCAAAAAATTCTGCAAAATGACTGATGATGCAAAGGCATTGTTAAAAAATGCTTTTGAATCTATGAACCTTTCTGCCAGAGCTCATGACAGAATATTAAAAGTTGCAAGAACGATTGCCGATTTGGACGGCGAAGAAATAATAACTGTTGGACATATCGCCGAGGCAATTCAATATAGAACACTTGATGGGAAGTATTTTGTATGACATACACCGAAAACGAAAAGGCACTAATTTTTTTAAGCCAGTTTGAGTTTATGACTCCGACTCGTTTTTCTAAACTTATGTTAATATTTAAAAATATTAGTGACATTTTTACAGCTAGCCCTCAAAAACTATACGAACTAAAACCCATTTTAAAGGACAAGTATGAGGTATTATTAAATTCATTATCCAAAGAAAGTGCAGACGAATATGTTTTGGCATTAAACAAAAAAAATATAAAATGTACAACAATTATTTCACAAAATTATCCACAAAAACTTAAAAGACTTAAAAATCCACCATATGTGTTGTACTATACTGGAAATATACAGCTTGCAGAGCTTCCAACCATAGCAATAGTTGGCACAAGGCGACCAAGCGTTTATGGTAAAATGGTAACAAAAAAATATGGACAAGAGTTGTCTAGGGGATTTGTTATTGTTAGCGGAATGGCTTTGGGAATAGATACACTTTCTCACCAGGGCGCACTTTTAGGCAATGGCTACACCATTGCCGTTATGGGTGGTGGTTTTGATAATGTTTTTCCAAAAGAAAATTTAAGCCTTGCACGAGAAATTGCAAAAAAAGGATTAGTTATAACCGAATATGCACCAAATGTGGTTCCAAACAAATATACATTTCCAACAAGAAACAGAATTATTGCGGGGCTTAGTGATGCAGTTTTAATCACTGAGGCAGGAAGTAGCAGTGGAAGCTTATATACAAAAGACTATGCCGATGAGGTCGGTATAGAAACCTTTTGCGTGCCAGGTCAAATAAACTCCGAGGTATCTAGTGCAACAAATTACCTAATTCAGTCTGGCTCTGCAAGGAGTACAATTAGCCCAAAAGATATTTTTGAGGCGTTAAATATAAACCAAGAAATATTCTTGCAAAAAAGCAATAATGTTTTAAACAAAAATAATATTAGTTTAAATACCAATAGCAAAAAAACAACAAGAGCAAAAATAAAAAATAATCCAAATTTATTTGAAAACAAAATTGATTATTCAAAATTAACTGATGAGCAAATAAAAATAATTGAGGCAATAAAACTTGGATATTCGGATTTTGATGATATTTTGTTAAACACAAATTTGACAGCACAAAAATTAAATATCAATTTGACAATACTTCAAATAAGTGGAATAATAAAAAAATTGGCAGGCAATGCTTATATATTAAGTTAAGTTCTAGGAGAAATGATGAAATTAGTTATAATAGAGTCGCCAAATAAGAGTGAGGCATTAAAAAAATACTTAGGAAGCGATTTTGAAATAATGGCAAGCAAGGGGCATGTTAGGGATCTCCCACCAAAAAGTTTTGCTGTAGATATAGAAAACAACTTTGAACCAAGCTACGAGGTTATGTCCGATAAAAAGCAAATAGTAGAGTCTTTAAAGCGTGCAGCAAAAAAGGCAGACGAAGTATACATTGCATCCGACCCTGACCGAGAGGGAGAAGCAATAGCTTGGCATATAGCATACTTACTTGGTTTTGATAAAAATGATAAGTGCCGAATAACATTTAACGAAATTTCAAAGCCAGCAGTTTTGGAAGCATTAACCAAACCAAGAGTAATTGATGAAAATTTGGTAAATGCACAACAGGCTAGGAGAATACTAGACAGATTGGTTGGATATAAAGTATCACCAATCATTTGTAAAAAAATAAAATCAAATTTAAGTGCAGGCCGTGTTCAATCGGTTGCATTAAAATTAGTTGTAGATAGAGAAAACGAAATACAAAACTTTAAACCCGAAGAATATTGGAATGTTTCGGTTAATCTAAACAAACCACAAAATCCAATAAAGTTTAATGCTCTTGCAACTTTGTACAAGGGCAAAAAAGTAAAATTTGCAAATAGTAATGATGTAGAGACATTAACTGTGGGTATAGAAAATGCCGATTTTGTTGTATCTAATGTAAAAAAATCAAAAAATCAAACTCATGCACCGGCTCCATTTACCACCTCAACAATGCAACAAGAAGCATTATCTAAGGCGGGTTTAACTTCTAATAGATGTTCTCGTGCCGCTCAAACGCTATACGAGGGTGTTGATATCGCCGGCGAGGGCAAAGTTGCACTCATAACATATATAAGAACCGATAGCACAAGAGTTTCTGATGGCGCCAGAGAAATGGCAAAAGAATATATACAAAAAGAATATGGCGATAAGTATTTGCCAACAAAACCAAATATTTATACAAAAAAGAAAGATGCGCAAGATGCCCACGAGGCAATTAGACCAATTTCTCTTGCTCGTCGTCCAGATTTGTTAAAAGACTCTTTAACACCAGATACATATAAATTGTATAAACTAATATACGAAAGATTTTTGGCAAGCCAAATGGCAGAAGCAAAATACGATAATGTTGTAGTTGATGTTGATGCAAATAATTTAACATTTAGAGTAAACGGCAAAACAATGACATTTGCTGGTTGGACAATTGCATATCGTCATGCAGAAGAAAAAGAAGACGAAGCAGAAGTTGTAGACAAACTTCCACCAATGGAGGTTGGAGATAAATTAAACTTTAACTCAATCAAAAAAGAGCAAAAATTTACAAAACCACCGGCAAGATACACCGAAGGCACACTTATTAAAGCAATGGACGAAAAGGGTATTGGTAGGCCAGCAACATATGCTCCAACCATTGCTCTTTTGGCAAGCCGTGAGTATACAAAACTAGATGGCAAATCACTTGTTCCAACCGAAACGGGCATTATGGTTACCGATTTCTTGCAAAAGTATTTCCAATCGGTGTTTAATGTTGATTTTACTGCGGATATGGAAACAAGACTAGATGAAATTGCCGAAAACGAAAAAGATTGGCACAAAGTTATTGCAAAATTTTGGAGATTTTTGGAGCCACTACTCACCAAGGCAAATGACGGCGAAAAAGTAAAAGCAGAACCACAAAAAACCGATATAAAGTGTGAAAAATGTGGTGGAATTATGCTTATTAGAGAAGGAAGGTATGGAAAATTCCTTGGCTGTTCAAACTATCCAAAGTGTAAAAATATTCAGCCAATAAATCAAAACCCTGTTGTTTATAAAGGTGTTTGCCCAAAATGTGGCAAACCAATGACAGAAAGAAAAAGCAAATCAGGAAAAACATACTATTCTTGCTCCGACTTTGAAAATTGCAAATTTATGAGTTGGGATGAACCAACCGGGAAAATCTGTCCTTTGTGTGGCGAACATTTGGTAAAAAAGACAACAAAAGACCAGACCACAATAAAATGTAGTAATAAGGATTGTAAATATATTGAAAAATAATGAAGTAATAGTTATAGGTGCAGGACTTGCCGGATGTGAGGCAAGCCTGTATTTAGCTAATCATGGCGTTAAAGTTAAACTATACGAAATGAAGTCCATAAAAAAGACCCCTGCACAAAAATTAGATGATATGGCAGAGCTTGTTTGTTCTAATAGTTTAAAATCTGACGACATTTTTTCTGCAAGTGGATTATTAAAAAAAGAAATGGAAATGCTAGGTTCTAGCCTAATTCCAATCGCAAGGGCATGCAGTGTTCCAAGTGGTGGGGCACTGAGTGTAGATAGAGAAAAATTTGCCAAAGAAGTGACAAGGCAGATAAAAGATAATCCAAATATACAGTTTATTAACCAAGTTGTAGAAAAATTTGATACAAGTTTAATCACAATAGTGGCCTGCGGTCCTTTAATTGACGACAAATTATTTGAGTTTATTAACTCAATTATTGGGCAAGATAATTGTTATTTTTACGATGCAATCGCCCCAATAATTAGTGCAGATAGCATAGATATGACAAGGGCATATTGGGGAAATAGATATGATAAAGGCGAAACCAAGGATTATTTAAATTGTCTTTTAGACAAAGACGAATACTTAACTTTTTATAAAGAACTAATAAATGCAAAAAAGGTAGAACTTCACGAGTTTGAAAAATTAAAAGTGTTTGAAGGTTGTATGCCGGTTGAAGTTTTGGCACAAAGAGGTGAAGATGCGCTTAGATATGGCCCAATGAAACCTGTTGGGCTAAAAGATGAAAGGCAAGATAAAAAACCTTATGCAGCCGTACAACTTAGAAAAGAGAACATGGTTGGAAGTGCATTAAATATGGTTGGATTTCAAACAAATCTTATATTTAGCGAGCAAAAGCGAGTTTTTGGTTTAATACCAGCATTAAAAAATGCAGAATTTTTAAGATATGGAACAATGCATCGCAATAGTTATATAAATGCGCCAAGAGTTTTAAACGCATATTCAAACTTAAAAAAACATCCAAACATTTTTATAGCAGGTCAATTAAGTGGTGTCGAGGGATATGTAGAGAGCATGGCAAGTGGTCTTTACACGGCAATGAATTGCTTGCAATTGCTTAAAGGTAAAAACTTAATAACATTGCCAAGCACAACAGTTTTAGGTGCAATGCAAAACTATATAGCATCAGCCTGCGAAAAAGATTTTCAGCCAATGAATGCAAATTATGGAATAGTTGTTGCAGAAAATTTAAAAAATAAACAAGAGAAAAAACAAAAAATTTACGAAATTTCTGTACAAGAAATAAATAAAGTTTTAAAATTATTACAGGAGTAAATATGGAAAGTATGTTTAGAGGCACAACAATTTGTGCAGTAAAAAAAGATGGTCAAACAGTTGTTTGCGGTGATGGGCAAGTGACCATGGGACAAAGTGTTATTTTTAAAAATAACGCCGTAAAGGTAAGAAGACTATACAACGATAAAGTTGTTATAGGTTTTGCTGGCTCGGTTGCAGATGCTTTTAGTTTAAGCGAAAAATTTGAAGGAATGTTAAATAAGTTTTCTGGCAACTTAATGAAATCAGCCGTAGAACTTGCATCACTTTGGCGTATGGATAAGGCTCTTAGACAACTAGATGCACTAATGATTGTTGCAGACAAAGAAAGAATGTTAATAATATCTGGCACGGGTGAAGTTATCGAGCCAGAAGATGATATTTGTGCAATAGGTAGTGGTGGAAATTATGCACTTGCTGCTGCCAAAGCATTAAAACAAAACACAAAATTAAGTGCAAAAGAAATTGCAACAAAAGCCCTTGAAATTGCAGGGAGCATTTGTGTATTCACCAATGGCAATTTAACCATAGAGGAGGTGTAATATGAGTTTAACACCAAGACAAATAGTTGAAGAATTAGATAAATATATAATCGGTCAAAGCGAGGCAAAAAAAGCAGTTGCCGTAGCACTTAGAAATAGATACAGAAGAAGCAAGTTGCCAAAAGAAGTAAGAGACGAAATCACGCCAAAAAACATTATCATGAAAGGTCCAACAGGTGTTGGTAAAACAGAAATCGCCAGAAGACTATCAAAATTAGTAAAAGCACCTTTTGTAAAAGTGGAGGCAACAAAATACACCGAAGTTGGCTATGTGGGCAGAGATGTAGAAAGCATGATAAGAGACCTTGTTGCCGTTTCGGTTAGAATGGTAAAAGACGAAAAAATGAAAGAGGTTGCCGACAAGGCAAGTGTGAATGTTGCTGCAAAAATATGTGAAATATTATACAAAAACCAAGAAGTAAAAGAAGGCGATGAGCCAAAATCAAGAGAACAGATAAAACTAGACTACTTTAATGGAAAGTATGATGACCAAATAATTGAGATTGAAGTTTCTGAACAACCAAAACAAATGGGGCTTATGGAAGGTGTTGGCGAAATAAACATTGGTGGCTTTATAGGTGGCTTGTTCCCAAATAGAAAACAAAGAAAAAAATTTACAGTCTTAAAAGCAAAAGAAACACTAATGGCAGAGGAGGAAGAAAAGCTTATAGACAACGATGCAGTTAATGCAGAGGCAATAAGAAGGGCAGAAGAAGATGGAATAATCTTTATAGACGAAATGGACAAAATTATTGGCAAAACAGCAGGTGGCAACGGCCCAGATGTTTCAAGAGAGGGTGTTCAAAGGGACATTTTGCCAATAGTAGAAGGTTCAACAGTTAATACAAAATTTGGAAATGTAAAAACCGATTTTATACTATTTATTTGTGCTGGTGCATTCCATGTTTCAAAAATAGAAGACATGATTCCAGAACTTCAAGGTAGATTTCCAATAGTTGTAGAACTTAATAGTTTAACAAAAGACGACTTTAAGAGAATTTTAAAAGAACCAAAAAACTCAATTATTTTCCAATACTCAAATTTGTTAAAGGTAGATAATATAGAACTAAACTTTACAGATGATGCATTAGAAGAAATGGCATCTATTGCAGCAATAGAAAATGAAACTTCCGAAAATATTGGAGCAAGAAGACTTCATACAATTATGGAAAGATTGCTTGAAGATATTTCGTTTAATGCAAGTGGTGATTACCCATTACAAACATTAAATATAGATAGCACATATGTAAAAAATGTATTTAAAGATAATATTAAATCTCATGATTTAAAGAAGTATATTATTTAAAAATTATGTGCCATTACTTAAAAAATTGGCAAAAAACACAACAAAAACACGAATTTTAATTAAAAATTCGTGTTTTTTGTATTATTTTTTTGTTTTTTTTTGTTTTAATTATCCAACAAATTCATGTAATAGTGAATCTTCTGGAATAACATTTGGATTAACTCTTAAACAATCTTCAAGCATACCAATTAATTCATCAAGAAGTGGGCAAGTTTCACTTTCTTTTAATAATGGCAAAAGTGCATAGGCATAAAGCAATGGCTCGTATGCATGTGTAGAATCTATTAAATAATCTGCAGTGTTTTTGTATGGCTTAATATACAAGTCCTCTCCGGCAAGAACATTTGGCCACATTTCTAACGTTCTTTTTATGGTTGCACCTCTTGTGTAATAATCTCTAATAAGCCTTCTCATAAGCCTTAATTTTTGTGCGGGTATAACAAGGTTATCTTCTTCCATAAAATTAGTATTTAAGCAAATATAAATTTTGTACATATTTTCACGATGCTTATTAAATGCAATAGGATTTAATGCATGAATACCCTCTATTATAAGTATTGTTTTATCATCAACCTTAATTCTTTTGTATTCACTTTTACGATTGCCGGTTAAAAAATCAAACTCTGGCATATCGGCTTCGCCCTTTTCAAATATGTCGTCAATAAACTTATTTAAGTATTCTAAGTCTAGTGCTTTTATACTTTCAAAATCATAGTCGCCATTTTTAAGACGAGGTGTTTTGTCACGATTAACAAAAAAGTCGTCAAGAGATACAACTTGTGAATTATAACCGTGCTTATACAATCTATCCCTAATCAAATTACTAGAAGTTGTTTTTCCAGATGATGATGGGCCAGCGAGCAAAATAATTTTATATTGTCCGTTTTCTGCAATTTCGGTTGCAATTTCGTCCATTTGTTTTTTGTATATTTCTTCTGAATCTTTTATTAACTTTCCTAAATTTTCCTCAGCCAAAAAATTAACTTTGTCTAAATCAAAAACTTGTCTTTTAAATTCGTGTAAAAATTCCATGTGTAATCCTTTTAATAGTTGCGAGTGTTTTTAATTGTATCACATATTTGCTCACATTTCAATAAGAAAATAAAAAAAACTTGTATTAAACAAAATATAAAAAGAATAAAATTTTTGCCAGCTTTTTGTCTTTATTTGAAATATAGGCTTAACGTTGGCTAATAGTTAATACTATATATGAAAAGGAGAGAAAAAATGCTACTATTAGATTTGTTAAAAGATATAGATGTAAAAAATCTAAGCAATGTACAAAATATAAACATAAATGGAATTCAAATAAACTCAAAAAAAGTAAAACAAGGCGATTTGTTTGTTTGCTTAAATGGAACAAGGGTAGACGGACATAATTTTATTTATGAGGCAAAACAAAATGGTGCGATTGCTTTTGTTGTAGAGAAAGTAGATAAAAAATTTGATGGCATACAAATTTTGGTTAACGACTCTAAAAAAGCATTGTCATATTTGGCGAAAAACTTTTTTGTACATAATCAAATGCCAACTATGATTGGTATTACAGGAACAAACGGCAAAACAACCACAACATATATGGTGGCAAGCATTTTAAAACAGGCAGGCAAAAAGGTGGGGGTAATTGGAACACAAGGTGCAGTTTTTTATGATTATAAACAAAACTATAATATGACCACACCCGACCCAATAGAGCTTTTTAAAACAATAAACGATATGAAGGAATTGGGTGCAGAGTATATTGTTATGGAAGTATCGGCACATGCCATACAATTAAAAAAGATAGATGCAATACCATTTACAGTTAAGGCAATAACAAACATTTCGCAAGACCATTTGGATTTTTTTAAGTCGTTGAAAAAATATGCAAGGTGCAAACTTGGATTTATGAGTTGTGGCGATGGTAAAAAGGTTGTAAACATTGATGACAAGTTTTCGAAATTGCTACTTAAAAAAATAGATGCATTATCATTTTCTACCAACACAACAGCCGACATATATTCTTTTTCCGAGAACTTAGAAAAAAACGAATATTCGGTTAATTTGATGGGCGAACTAATAGAAATAAACTCAAATACATACGGAAAATACAACATGAGCAATGCCCTATGTGCAATAGCAATTTGTTATTTGCTTGATATAAATCCACAAGATATGGCAAATGGAATAAATAATTTTGTGGCAGTTGATGGCAGGTTTAATGTGATAATAAAGAATGGAATAAAGTTTGTTGTGGATTTTGCACACACGCCAGATGCGTTTAATAACGTTATTCCAGTTGCAAGAGAAATGACCAAAGGAAAACTATTTGTGGTTTTTGGTTGTGGTGGCGATAGAGATAAAAACAAAAGACCAAAAATGGGAAGAATAGCAAGCAAACTTTGCGATTATGTTATTTTAACAGAAGACAACCCAAGGTCAGAAAAAATAGAGGATATTTGTGAAGATATCAGTCGTGGTATAAAAAATGATAACTACACCATAATACCTAATAGAAAAGAAGCAATTTATAAGGCATATAGCATGGCAAAAAATGATGATACAATATTGGTGCTTGGCAAGGGGGCAGAGGATTACATAGAAAAAGGTGGCAAAAAATATCCATACTTAGACAAAACTGTGATTAGTGAATTAAACTAAGGGGAAAATAAATGAACTTACATTATTTATTGGGGGCAATTATATCTTTTGGTTTAAGCATACTTTTTGCCCCTATAATATTTGGTTTTTCTAAAAAAATACATGCAAAACAGACCATACTTCATTATGTAAAAGAACACGCATCAAAGGCTGGCACACCAACCATGGGTGGAATAATTTTTATTGTTCCAACAATAATCGTTTCTCTTTTTTTATTTACTTCCGATTATATGTATGCAATGATTTCGCTTGCATCTTTTTTTGCATACGCACTGCTTGGGTTTTTGGATGACTTTATAAAAGTGTATTACAAGCAAAATCTTGGGCTAAAACCATATCAAAAAATAATAGGACAGGTGGGAATTAGTTTTGTTATAGCAGTATTTGTTTTTAAAACCATAGGCTCAGAGATTTTTATTCCATTCACAAATTACACATTAAACATTGGTGCATTTATAATTCCACTTGTTATGCTAGTATATATCGCAACAGTAAACTCGGTTAATTTAATTGACGGATTAGACGGCTTATGCTCGCTTGTTAGCATAAACTACTTGACATTTTTTGCCTTAATACTAATTAGTGTTTTTGGTGCTAGTGCTGTTGTATTTGGCAGAGAAATATTTAATTTAAACATTACAATTTTTTGCTTAATAGGCTCGCTGGTTGGTTTTTTAATTTTCAACATTTATCCGGCAAAAATATTTATGGGCGATACAGGCTCACTAGCAATAGGTGGTTTTATTGCATCAATCTCTATACTAACAAAAATGGAACTTTTAATTCCAATTTTGGGCATGGCATATGTGATTACTGCAATAAGCGATTTTATTCAAGTATTGCACTACAAAAGAACAAAAAAAAGAGTATTTAAAATGGCACCACTACATCATCATTTTCAAATGAGTGGTATACACGAAAACAAGGTGGTTTTTGTGTATTTTATATCAACTTTTATTCTAAACTTGGTTGCTCTCGCAATATATATACTATAACCAAATGGTATTGCAATTTATATTTGCAGTTTAAACTCATAATTTACCATTTGGTTTGTGGAGTATAAATGGAAGTTGTAGGAAAGAGTTTTTTGGTTTATGGTATGGGTGCTAGTGGGCAAAGTGCATATGAGTTTTTAAATAAACATGGTGCAAGTGTATTTTTGTACTCAGACAAAAATAGTAATAACATAAAAAACATAAACTTAGTAAAAAAGTTTTCTGATGTTTTAAAACAAAAATTTGATTATGTTGTACTAAGCCCGGGTATTCAAATAATAGGCAACAAAAATATAAAAAAGTTAAAACAAAATGGCGCAATACTAATCTCCGAAATGGAACTTGGTTATCTGTTTTGCAAGGGTAAGTTTATTGCAATAACGGGCACCAATGGAAAGACAACTTGTGTTAGTCTTTTAAACCATGTTCTGTCAAAAAAATATAAAACATTTTTATGCGGAAATATAGGAATCCCAATTACAAGCATTTGTGATAAAACCGATGAAAATAGCATTGTAATATGTGAAGTTTCTAGTTTTATGTTAGAAATAGTTTCACAAAATTTTACGCCAGATATTGCAGGGATTTTAAATATTACACCAGACCATATTTCTAGGCATAAAACATTTGATAATTATTATAAAATAAAATTAAAAATTACCCAATTTCAAAGGGAAAACCAATATTTTTTAACATTTAATGAG
>JAGCEE010000124.1 GCA_017650795.1 Clostridia bacterium
AATTCAGCTTCACGGCGAACCTTGGGGGACATAATAAGTTCTTGCATTGTGTAAACCTTACCCTTCATCAACGGGGAAATAAATTCACCATTATCACGGGAGAAATGCACAAAGTGGCAGGCTTCGTGAACGAAAATGGCAAATGCTTCTTCAGCAGTAAGTTTCTTTACTTCAATGGTTTCCGTTCCCTTATTTCCTTCTTCATCTTCTTCATCTTCTTCACTTGTATCTTCAGTGAAAGTCAAGATGTGGTTGTCTTCATCTACCTTTACAATGCTAGGCAAACAAATCTTATCCAAGTTAAGGTGATTGGTAAAATAACCACCAGCACCCTTTGGCATTGGAACACCAATATTAAAAGTGGCAATACCCATTTCATTGTTTTCAAGTGCAGACATTACTTCACCAAAAAACTCCTGTCTACCTGGATTAGGGTCGTCAAGTTGCCAAGATTCAAAGTCTGAAAGAATTTTGTAAATTTCGTGTCCGGGTTTAACTCCCATAAATAATACCTCGTTTTTAAAGTTACTAGGTATAATATAGTAACACCATTACAGCTTGTCAATGGTTTTTTAATAAAAAAATGTAAATATTTTTTAATAATTCTTTAGCCAATCAAACAATTCATCGTCTGACTTACATCTTTGAATGGCTTCTTCCACATCTTTACATACCTTTTCATCAATTGGAACAACGAAAACGGGTATTTCAGGCGGAATATATGTTGAAGATTCAACAATCTCTATTTCAGGTTGCTTTATGGGGTAGCTCCCCGCTTGTAACATTAGTGTATTAGTATTATTACTTATAGATTTACTCTCTCTATTATTATAATCTTTATTTTCTTTATCTAATACACTTATGTTACCTGTCTGATTTACTACCTGTAAACTGGAGTTTACATCCTTTTCCAAGTCTTCTTCAAAATTGATAAATCCACCATTAGTTGAATCAATATGTTCAGCTATAAACTTCTTAGCTTCTACTTGACTTTCCCATACATTCTTACAAGCATCAATGTAATCCTTGAAAATATAATTTTCAAACATTCTTGCTTCCATTTCAGTAAATGGTTCTATTTCTTCCTTGTGTCTTGAAACATAGTTCTTTACAGAATCTATGATACACTTGTAGCCATACTTTTCATCAAGTCCAAGAGCAGTAAAGCCCCAGTATGGGAAATATTCGCCCAATGAATCATCCATAAGTTTACGGAATCGTTTTGGGTCTAAAGCATACAATCTGTAGAATTGTTCCTTGTGATAGTCATTGAAATAAGTCTTATATTCGCCATCAAAGGAAATACATTTATTATTTTGTTTGCTACGGGTTCTACTGTGATAATAATATACCTTCATAAAATCACCATCATAGTTATTATGGGTGATTAGTAGTTCCCTAAAGTCAAAATTGATTTTATTCAAGATTTTATCAAGATTTTTATAATTTTCATTATAATCTTTTATATCAGAATTTACAGATTCCTTGCTTTCAAACAAGGTCTTCATTTGTTTTTCGTAAATTATTTTTAACTCAATATTATCTTGTGGAATTAGGTATCTTGAATGGAAACGAACAGACTTTTCCAAGTCCTTAGCGGTCATTTCTACAAGATATTCGTCACTGAATATGTTCAATGACTTCATTATGTTAATGAAATTGGCATTTTGGACTCCGACAAGCTACCTTAATGCCCAATAAGTTACCAAGAATCCTTCTACCTACTTCCTTGTCCTTTTCTTTATATACAGTTCTAGGTTGATAGAAACAGTGGGTTTCTACCAAATTGCCTGCAATATGGTTTTCTATCTTGTTCTTGGTTTCTTTAAGGAAATAGAATCTATCCCCTGGTTGGTAATTGTTTACATTCTTTAGGATTTCCCTAATATTATCACCTTTTTGAAAGAATGGCTTACCAACAACATATAAAGCACGGTTAATTGTTCCGATATATGTTACAAGGTACGATTTTTAAATTTTTTTGAATTGTTCCGTTATATATACTATATAAGTTCACAAAACTAAACTCCTGGATGATAGGGTGCAACCTATCATCCTTTTTTAATGGTTTTTATTTGGTTAGACTTCTTCAACTCCATAGCCATATTTGCCAGCATAAAACTTAGCTTTTGTTTCAGCTTCAGTCTTTGAATCAAATTCTTGTGCCGCAAGATAATCTTGGGTAAATTCAGGAATTTCTACATTCCTACCATAATTTGAATCGTCTATGAAAGAACCCTTCAAATAGGTTCTCCCATAGGGAAAATCAAACCAAACAATGTATCTTTTCATTTAGACTCCTTGAGGGTCGGCTGATTCCTTGATAATGATTTCATTATCATAATCTTCAAAACCCTCTTTCATTCTATTTATAACATCATCGGGTACGTCATGTACATTTTGGAAATGGTTATCCATACGATAGACTGTTACTTCATAATCGTGCTTTTTAGCCATTTCAATGTAGGTATTCATATCCTTTAGCTTGACAAAAGTATTGGCTACAATAACGGCTTCTGTGCCATTACTAAAGGAATTAAACACACTATCAAAGCACCACTTGTGAGCCAATCCAATCAACTTAGGATTCCATTTATACTTACCATCGTGCATAAAGAACATATCCGCCTCAAAATGGGTTACAGAATGCCCACTTTCAAACAAATCGTGCTTCAATTTCTTTGCGTAAGTAGACTTTCCAGAACCCGGAATACCACGAATAATATACAATTTTTGTGCCATAGTTTTTAATCTCCTTTAAAATATTTTATTACCTGAAATATTTGCCAATTCTTTATAATTTACTGGTCTATACCAAGCTTCCCAACATACACAATTTTGTACCATTTTCCAAGTAGGGGCAAAATCTACAAGGCTAATCTTTGCGTCTGAATGGGTGTGTCCGTGGACCAGTACATTAGGGCTATAATCATAGCCTTCATTCAAAACAAGGCTTTCTGTGGTCTTGTATTGGTTAAAATCATAGTGCTGGCAAACATAGTGTCTACCCTTATAATCAAATACAAGGCTATTATACCAAGTAATATCTTTAGTATTCTTAGCTAACTTGTGGTCATGATTTCCCTTAATGAAAATCTTGTTACCATTCAACTTACCCATCTTTTCATAGAATACCTTAGCTATTTCCTTTGCCTTGATATTCAACCCAAAATCACCTAAGAAGATAACAGTATCTTCTGGACCAACAAACTTGTTCCATTGGGTCATAATATCTTCATTCATTTCATCGGTGGTTTCGTAGTTACGGATTTGGTCAAAGTGGTCAGGACAACTTCTTACCAACTTTGCGTGATTAAAGTGTGTATCTGACACAAACCACAAATCCTTAGTTTCATCAATCTTAATTGTTGCCATCAATTCCTCCATTTCCATAAGAAAGATTATGACGATTTTCAAATCTTTCTTGGAATCCATATTCATTAATTAGTTTTTTCTTTGTACATTCCGTTATTTTAAGTGTAATCGGCATTGTGTACAAGTTAGTTGTATCTTCAATGGTTAAAACATCATTCTTTACATCATACTTGATTGTCTTACCATTGTTGAATACACAGGTATCTAAGTTCCAAGATTTGATTCCTGCTAGAACACCTTCAATGTTCCTAAATCTCCAAAGCATAAATTGGTCTAAATTCATTTAAAATCTCCTTCAATTTCCTTTACTTTAGATTTAATTCTATACTTCTTGTATTGCCCAATCACTTCTTCGTATCTCTTGACCATCTTATATATTTTTTTCTTTATTACTTCATCACTATCTACAACATCATTAAATCCACAACAAGCAATACATTTACTATCAGTACCAATAATAATATTATTTGCTAATTTTATTTTTCTTGGGTCTGTTTCATTAAGTTTGTTACTTAGACATTCTTTATATGAAATTTGAAACCCTACAAGCAAGTCTTTAGGACGAGAATATTTGAATGGGTAATTATAGCCATACCAAAAATCACCTGAATTGGATTGTACTAAACCCAAACTTAAACAATACTCATCAAATTCTTTCTTGTTCATACTGCTTCGCACAAATTAATAAAATTGTCTGCCCTTTCATTCCAATCACTTATTCTTCTAATAAGTTTATCATTCTTTTCTTTTTCTGCTACTAGAAGCTTTTCAGTTTCATTCAAAATATATTCAAATTCATTTGGTGAAACTTGGTGACTATTGAATCCTAACTCATTGAACTTTTCCTTTTGCGTGTAAAGGTTTTCGGAAAGTTTGGTAGAACTTTCTTCTACATCAATTTCATCATATTCTTTCATAATAGCATTGTATTCTTGTTCAAATGCTGGTTTAATAGTCAGCTGTTTTAACTTACCTTTCTTTGCCAAAGTATCACAACTAATTTCAAGAGGTCTTGCAACTTCTTTTGCCAAAGGGTCTAACACAAATTCTTTGTAAATTTTTCTCTGTCTATCAGTAAGTAACATAGTTATCTCCTAAACATAGTGGTTAAAGTAGCCTTTTTCAATAGTAATATCAAGTTCCTTTTGAATATTTGGAGCATTACCCTTTAGACAATCGCAATATCCAATAGAACCGCCCAATGGACTCCAAAAAAGTAAATCATAATCTTTTAATTGAATACCATTGAGAATGTTATGCCATCTCTTGTTTCGTGTATCAACATTCGGCATTTCTTCCAAAGGATTGATGAATTTAACATTATCCACTAAGCACAATTCAAACAAATGTGGGTTGTTTGGATTAGCATCGGTCACACCTTCAATTAAAGTAGTCTTAATAATTTCATTTGTATAATAGACATACAAAGTAGGAACACGAAAATCAATAGGAAGCTTGTTTTCCTTACGCCAGTTTTGAATGGCATTACGAATTTCCGCACCAAGCATAGCTGTCATACAATTAACTTCTTTCTTACTATTGTAAACAAAAAGATTCATACAAATTCCTTATAGTTTTTTATTTAACAAAAGATAAGCACCGACTGCCATAAAGAACAAGTTGGATAGAATAGCCAATTCAAAGCCACCAAGAATGAAAGCAAACGCATTAGCACCAATCCAAAACAATAAGAACGATTCACCATCAATAGAAGGCAATTTCGTAGGAAAATCGTATTCTACATCTTCGTCTTCATCTTCTGTAAATGTAGGCTTTGCCTTTGGCTTGTAAGATGGTTTCTTATCTTCGTCAGGCTTTCGCTTCATATAATCACGGTCATAAATTGACATATTCACTCCTTATGGAACATACAGGATGGTAGGGTTATCTTTGTGTATATCCATACACTTCAATTCAATACCCTTAGACTTACAGAACTTTTCCCAAAGTCCATACTTAGGTTCTTTGCCATCTTTCTTAGCCTTTTTAATATCCTTTTCCTTTGGCACACGGCTAAAGGTATCACGATTGAAAGGCTTGCACACAATATGCTTTCCACTCTTGGTAGGAACAATGAAAAGATTATCTTGAATATACTTATTCTTGATTTCTTCCAATGATACACCACAAGGATTGCCTATGAAATTATGAATATGTTCGTTAGTCTTGTCATAGATTTCCTGGATTTCCTTGGAAATTGGCATACACTGACAAATCATATCAATAATATCCTTTTCGTAGGGTAAGTATTCCTTATCCAAATCAACAATCCAAGTCTTGTTTTTACCTGCACAGTTTGCCATACCACAAGCACTTGCTACCAAGTGATAAGGGGAGGCATAAGTTTCACCACTATCAATTTGTTCAGCAATATGCTTTAGCATCTTGGTAGTAATCTTCTTGTAGGAACGCTTATTCAAACGAATATAAGCACGGACATTAAATTCATTACAAAAAGTCTTAATATCTTCTTCTACATCGTCAAGGTGTTCCAAATCCCTGATAAGATAATCCTTGATTGAACGAGAATGCATATTCCCGTGATACTTCTTGTCCTTCTTACCATCAATCAAAGGGTCATCTGCTTGACGGCGAAGCAACTGCACATAGAAGCAATCACCTTCCTTCCAAGTACCTGAGCCAATGATTTTCTTTTCAATATAACCACGAATAAGTTTAAAGTTATCAACCATCTATAACCTCTTTATTCACAAATTTCATTACCATTCAAAATAGTGTTCATTCCAATTCTTTGATTATTCTGTTGAATTGCTTCATTTGCGGCAATTCTAGCATCAACATCATCATCAAAGGTCTTTTTACACAAATCCATTTCTGCTTGACTTAACTTGATTGTAAGACAAGAATCATCAATAAGATTAACATCCATTTCATCACCCCATTCACCATCACGGTGCCTTGGAACATCAATAGACTGGATTTGTGAGGCTATATCGTCGGGAAGAATCCCATCCAATTCACCTTCATCTTCCTGTTCAATAAAATCACCCCAACCTGATTCACCGGCCTTTAGTACAATAGCAACCAAATTCTGTCTGATTGCCTTTTCAATTTCAGTTGTGTTAATATTAGCCATTCAAATTACCTCTTTTTCCTTAAATATAGAAAACCCCATTGATTTTGTCAATAGGGTAAGGAGAATTAAATGTAAAATTAAAATTACATAATCTTATCGTGGAATATCCAAAACAAGATTAGAAGAAATGTTCCAAGTCCAGAAAGAATCAATGGTAATTCATCTTTGATACTACCATCCCCGAAATCACATAGTTTTATTTTTTTATCATCTTTCTTCATATCTTAT
>JAGCEE010000125.1 GCA_017650795.1 Clostridia bacterium
ACATTTCAAAGTATTCTTTTTCAAAATCAGTTAAATCGTAATCATTGTTTTTTCCATTTTGTTCTTTATGGTATTGCTCTTTTAATTCTTTCTCGCTATATTTAGTATCACAGTACTGGCAATAATAAAGCGTATTACCACCTTCACTCTCTTTAATTAAATTAGCACCACATTGTTTACACTTGAAAATTGATTTATACTTTTCTTTTCTGTCTTTTTTATCATTTCCGTCACTTATACATAAAACAATTATTATTACTAGAATTGGTATCATAATCAACAACATTGCCCACCAAAGCCAGAACACAAATCCATATATTATTCCACCCAAGACTAAACATATTGACAAAGGAAGCCAACCATTTTCAAAGAAAAAGTCTTCCATATCTTCACAACCATAAGAATACCACCAAATAGAACACACTACTAGCGTTATTATTCCTGTAACAATTAAAAAAATCAATCTTGGATCCATGCAATCATTTTAATATGCTTTGAAATATTTTGTCAAACAATCACACACACTGCGGTTGCATAGTTTTCGGTTTGCGATATTGATATTTGTATGTCGGTTGCATTTAATGTTTCATACACGCTTTTTGCTTTTCCATAAAGTTTAACAAATGGAGCCCCATGCTCATCGTGAAAAATCTCTATGTCTTTAAATGCAATTTCTTTGCAATCTATAAGCGCTTTCATGACTGCTTCTTTTGCACTAAAAAATCCGGCAACATGAGCCTCGGTGTTTTTAAACTTTTTTACATAATCTATTTCGCTAGGTAAAAGCAACCTATTTAAAAAGTTCTCTTTTACCATGGCTTTTTTAATTCTGCCTACTTCTATAATATCTGTTCCAATCCTCATAATTTACCCCTGTTTTTATTGCTTATTTATAAAAAATGCGTTATTTTTGATGTTTTTTGCTATTTTTTTAATATTTTAATCGCAATTTTCATCATTAAAGCAACTATCCATGATTTTGTTTAATGCACTTTTTATTGTGTCATATTCAAATCCTCGCCCAAGCAAAAAACGATATAATTTTTCTTTTGACTTTTTATCTAGTGGCAATTCCTTTCCTTTAAGCCATTTATTTGCCTGCATAATACATGCATCTTCTTCGCTATCAATTTCGCTTATTGCTTGTTGTATATTTTCTTCCGAAATGCCCTTTAATCTTAATTCATTTTTAATGTATCTTTTACCCCTGCCGTTTGCCATGCTACCGCAATATAACTTTGCATAGTATTCATCATTTAGGTATCCGTATTCTTTTAGTTTTTTTATTGCCTCGTCTATTGCTGTTTTTTCGAACCCATACTTTTTTAAATAAGCCCTCACCTGAAACTCGGTTTTTATACTTTTTGAAACATAAGTTAATGCCATTGTTTTGCAAAGTAGCATATCGCTTTCTTTTTTATATTCTTTTAATGAATCGCCATCAATATCCTGCCCTAATTTTATATTTTTTTTAACCAATACTTCAGCCTGCATAAGTGAAAAAAATTCGCCATCTGCAAACACTTTGTATACTTCGCTTTTTCCTTTTCGTTTAATATCTGTTATCTTCATATTTTATAAATAAAATCCTTTATTTTACCAATCACATAAACCATAATGGCAAACAGTTAAATATTGCCACTTTTTATAAAGCTTCTTTAATAGCCTCGCTGGCACATTTAGAGTATGCCCGAGTTAGCCCACCAGCACCAAGTTTTATTCCGCCAAAATATCTTACCACCACAACAAGCACATCCGACAGATTCTTTTTTTCTATAACATTATATATAGGTCTGCCTGCCGTTCCATTTGGCTCGCCATCATCAACAGCTTTGGCAAAAACACCACCCGTTTTTATGTTGTAGGCATAACAAATGTGGGTTGCCTTTTTATGCTCTTGTTTTAAGTCGGCTAATATGCCCTCAACTTCACTTTGAGATTTAACCACAAAAGCATATCCACAAAATTTGCTCTTTTTTTCTGTTATCTGTATCATACATCAATATATTACAACAATTTAATACATATTTGAAGCAATTTTTTTAAAAAAATAACTTTTTTAAATATATTTTTATAAGGAGTACTAAATAATTACAAAATGTTTTATTGAATGTTTTTAATACATTTGATAATTTAATTTAATTTTTATATAATTTAATTGTTTAAGGAGAACAAAATGGAAAACGAAGAATTTTACCCATGCAAGTGTCTAAATTCTCGTGGGGCATCTCCAATCCCAGAGGAAGCCAAATGGATACAAAGCAAAGAGATAACACAAATATCTGGCTTTTCTCATGGTTGTGGAAAATGCGCACCACAGCAAGGTACTTGCAAACTAACACTAAATGTAAAAGATGGAATAATTAAAGAAGCATTGGTCGAAACAATCGGTTGTACGGGTATGACACACTCGGCAGCAATGGCGGCAGAAATTTTAATTGGTAAAACTATTTTAGAGGCTCTAAACACCGACCTTGTTTGTGATGCCATAAATGATGCCATGAAACAAATATTCTTACAATTAGTTTATGGCAGAAGCCAATCGGCCTTTTCGGAAAACGGCTTAGAAATCGGTGCTGGATTGGAAGACCTTGGCAAAAACTTATGTAGCGCTGTTGGTACTGTTTATGCAAACGACAAAACCGGCCCAAGATACTTAAACTTAGCGGAGGGTTATATAACAAAACTTGCCCTAGATGAAAATGATGAAATAATTGGATACGAATATGTAAATGTTGGTGGCCTTATGAAAGCACTAGAAGGCGGCATCTCTTATGATGAGGCAAAAGCCCATAACACAAAAACATACGGCAGATTTGATGGTGCTAAAAAAATTATCAACCCAAGGAGCAAGTATGGAAAATAATGTAGAAAATGTATTAAAAAAATATGGTTTTAAAGATGAGGCCTCAGTTAGAGAGTATTGCCTTTCAAAAGGAGTAAACGTTGAAGAAATAGTTAGAGGTGTTCAACCAATATGTTTTGATGATGCCGTAAATGCGTACGCACTAGGCAGTGCAATAGCACTAAAAAGTGGTAGCAAAAATGCCGAAGAAACCGCAAGGCTTATTGGCGAGGGCTTGCAAGCATACTGCACTTTTGGCTCGGTTGCAGACGAAAGGCAAATCGGTATTGGTCACGGAAATCTTGCAAGCAAACTTTTAAATGAAGAAACAAAATGTTTTTGCTTTTTAGCTGGCCACGAAAGTTTTGCTGCCGCCGAAGGCGCAATGGGAATTGCAAAAACTGCAAACAAAGTGCGTAAAAGCCCATTAAAAGTTATATTAAATGGACTTGGTAAGGATGCAGCATATATAATTGCCCGTATAAATGGTTTTACTTATGTTGACACAACCTATGACCACATTTCGCGTTCCTTAAAAGTAAACTACGAAAAAGCATTCTCTAATACTGAAAGGGCAAGCGTTAAAGTTTATGGTGCTTATGATGTGCCTGAGGGTGTTGAAATTATGAAATTAGAGCAAGTAGATGTTTCTATAACTGGTAATTCAACCAACCCTGTTCGCTTTCAGCACCCCGTTGCTGGCACTTACAAAAAATGGTGTTATGAGCACGGTAAGGAATATTTTTCGGTTGCATCTGGTGGTGGCACAGGAAGAACATTGCACCCAGATAATGTGGGAGCAGGCCCAGCATCTTACGGATTAACAGACACAATGGGAAGAATGCACTGTGATGCACAATTTGCTGGTTCATCTTCTGTTCCTGCCCATGTTAAAATGATGGGATTTATTGGAATGGGCAACAATCCAATAGTTGGAGCAACAGTTGCCTTGGCAGTTGCAACCAGTCTGGCAAATAATAACTAAGTTATAAAAAGGAAGAATATGCGAGCAGTAGTACAAAGAGTTAAAAATGCAACATTAACAGTAAACAATAATGTAATTTCAAAAATTGATAACGGGCTTTTGGTCTTTTTGGGTATAAAAAAAGATGATACACAAAAAGATGCAAATTACCTAGCCGAAAAAATCCCAAAATTAAGAATATTTGATGATGAAAACGGAAAGACAAATTTAAGCGTGTTAGATGTTGGTGGACAGGTCCTTTTGGTTAGCAATTTTACCCTTTATGCAAACACAAAAGGAACAAACAGACCAGACTTTTGCTATGCAGCAGGAAGAGACATCGCACTACCAATGTACGAATACTTTGCAAGTGTTATTAAAGAAAAAGTGCCAACTCAACTTGGAATGTTTGGTGAAGATATGCAAATTGATGTACATTTGGATGGCCCATTTACCATACTACTAGATAGTGAAAATAAGATATAAAACAACATTAAAAAAAATCGTGCAAATCTCTGCACGGTTTTTTAATTGAACAATTTTAACTATCTTTCAAATGGAGTTCTTGCACTTATTTTTTTTACTCTTTCTTCTCTACTCTTTTTGATACTCTCTTTGATTTCATCAGTTTTTGCTTTCAATACCTTAAAAGGAGTCTTTATTATATCAGCCACTTTTGCCATTTTTGCTTTTCTTGCATCTTTTTTTGCTTTTAGTATTTCATGTTTGTTTGTTAATCTTGCGCCTTCTTGTAGCTTAATTTGAATATTATTATCATCAAAAATGGAAACAATATAATCCTTTTTGCTTCTGTCACCTTTTAAATATGCTTCAATAGTTTTCTTTTGTTCTAACAATTTCTCATTGTTGTAATCAAATTTTAATCTATCTAGCACATCTTCATATGTGGCAAGAACTTTGCAAAGAAATTCCAAATCTTTTGGAGATGTATTTACTTTATAAATAAAGTTATCCATACCAAAAGAGCCACAACGCTCAGTATCCATATCAACTTCGGTAGATGTAATATATTTACCCTTATAATACAGTTCAACAGTTTGACTTAAATATTTTGGATCGGTAGAAAAATCACCCATTCTTCTGTCGTCTTTAAGATCATCATATTTAAATGAAAAACTATTTCCAACAAATCTTGCTTTCATAATTCAATCCTCCCGTTCGGACACATTCTATCACACAATGCACATATTGTCAATGCTAAATAATTATAAATCTTGCTCGATTGCAACCTTATATACCTCGTTTTTGTTTAAGCACCTTTCTTTTGCAACTTTTTTTATTGCATCATTTTTTGATTCGCCAAGAGAGATATAATAATTTAAGTGTTGTTGTATAGTCATCTCGCCAAAATCATCAATAATGTTTTTATTCCCCTCAACAACCAACACATATTCGCCCTTAACTTCCAATTCAATCTCCTCACATAGTGTAAAATCGAAGCATTTTTCGTGTAGTTTTGTTATTTCTCCAACCAAACTTGCCCGCCTCTTACCAAAGCACAAATACAACTCTTTTACAATTCTTTTTACATCATGTGGCGCAACATAAAATATGAGCGTTTGGTCATATTCTTTTACTATGTTTAACAGTTTTTTCCTTTCTTTGTTGTCATCTGGTAAAAACCCAACAAAAGAAAATCTTGAGCCATCTAATCCACTTAAAAGCAATGCACATAATCCCGCATTTGCTCCTGGCACAATGGTAAATGGCAAATTTTCACTTTTAAGTTTTTTTATTAGAGTTTCGCCGGGGTCAGATATTACCGGCATTCCTGCATCTGAAATAACCGCAATATTCTTGCCTTGTTTTAAAAGTCCTATAATGCCATCAGCAGAGTTTTTTTCATTATACTTATGATATGCTATCAATTTTTTATTTATTTGATAATAATTTAAAAGTTTTAGTGAGTTTCTTGTATCCTCGCAAGCAATTATGTCTACACTTTTAAGTGTTTCTAATGCCCTTAATGTTATATCTTTTAAATTTCCTATTGGCGTTGCAACAAAATATAGCATACTATTCTCCTTTATATAATTTTTGTATTGTTTGAATGTAGTCGCCATCTAAGTTATTTGTAAAAAGTGGTGGCATAATAACAATGCCATCTTTGCCGTCTTTTACCGCTTCGCACAAAAATACAGTTGAATCTTTGCTTTGATTTGGATGGACAAAGTAGATTCTTTTTGGAGCCAAATGAACTTTTTTCATTTCGTAAAAGCATTCAAAAAGTCTACTGCTTGAATAAACAAAAAACATTTTACCACCCGACTTTAACATTTTTGCACAGCTGTCAAAAAGGTCACAAAGTGGCAAATATTTATCAAATCTACTCGCCTGTTTTTCCTCGTTTTGACCACAAACATTATTGTCGTATTTAAAATATGGAGGATTACAAAAAACAACATCCAAACTGCCAAAATCAAGAAAATCTCGCCAATTTTGCACTTTTTGGGGCAAAATTTCAATATTTTTTTGCATTTTGTTTAATTTAATGTTTTCTTTTGCTAACTTGGCAACATTGGGTTGAATCTCGAAGGCGTATATTTTTTTGGGTTTTTCTTTGTGGTACACTAGTATAGAAATAACGCCACTGCCGGTGCCAACTTCGGCACAAATATCACTTTTTTTAGTCTTAACAAAATTTGCAAGAAGCACAGCATCACTAGTAAAACCATATCCGCCCTCTTCTTGCATAATTTTTAAACCATCAAGTTGTAAATCATCAATCCTTTTTGTCATCTTTTTTTCCATCAAAAACAATTTTGTCTAGTTCGTATTCTTCTATTTTTGTTGCACCGTCATCACCAACCAGTTTTACCGAAACGGTCTTTTTTAATAGGTTGTTGTATACAACTTGCCCCATTCCATCTGGTGTTTTAACTTCGGAATTTATTTTTGGCATAATGGCAAATGTTTCGGCATAATGCTCATTTTCATAGGCTATGCAACATTTTAATTTTCCACAAAGACCAGAAATCGAAGATGGATTAAGAGAAAGCCCTTGTACTTTTGCCATTTTTATACTCCCATGAGTTGGCGAAGACAAAAAGTTTGAGCAACAACATTCTCGTCCGCAAGGACCAAGTCCACCAATAATTTTGGTTTCTTCCCTAGCATCTATCTGTCTTAATTCAATCTTCATTTTATATTCGTTTGCTAGTCTTTTTAAAAGTTCTCTAAAATCCACCCTATCATCAGCAGTAAAACTTATTAAAACCTTTTTTGAATCAAAACTCATAGTGGCAGAAATAACTTTCATGTTTAGGTTTAATTCTTGAACCTCTTTTTCACAAAAAACTTTTATTTGTTGCTCTTTTTCGTTATTTTCACTTTTAATGCTTAAATCACTATCACTTGCAATTCTAAGAACTTTTTTTAATGGTTGTTCTCCTTCAAACACTTCCATTAAACTTACCTTTGAGCATATAGTACCTATCTCATTTCCGTTTGCAGTATCTACAACAACTTTGTTTCCTATTTTTACAAAAACATCACTGCAATCAAATGAGTATTCTTTTCCACCATCTTCAAATTTAACTTTTACCTCTTTTATTTGCATAAAAATTTTACCTCCAATATATCAAGCAACAAATTGTCCGCAAGCGAAACTAAATTGACATTACTATCCATTTTTATTTTAGCTAAATCCAATCTTTTTAAAATTTCTAAAAGTGCATCAACCGAAAACTCATTTGCAAGTTGTTTAAAATCGTCTATTGCTATTATGTTTTTTACCAAGTTGTCGCAACCAACCCTTACCATAAGAATATCCCTAAAAAAACCATTTAACAAATTTAAGTATAATTCAAAAATATCTTTATTTTTATTAAAAAAACCACAAAAACTTGGAATTTGGTCACTTTTTTTAAGATTTTTAACCAAATTTAAGCAATTTTCATAATTTGCTAAAAACTCACTATTACTAGCAACATCAATAGTTTTACCCAAATAACCATCGCCGATGCCCAAAGCAATTTGTTTTGTTTTTTCATCGCAAGACAAAAGATTATTTATTACATTTTTATCCATGCGACCTATTTCCATCATCTGCGACCTTGACTTAATTGTGCCAAGCACCTTTTCGGTACTACAACATGACATTAAAAACACAACATTTAAAGGTGGCTCCTCAATTATTTTTAACATTTTGTTTTGAGCTTGCTGTGTGGAATTATCTATTTCGTTTATTATAAAAACTTTATAATCCGAAAGTATTGGTTTAACTTGAACCTTGTCAT
>JAGCEE010000126.1 GCA_017650795.1 Clostridia bacterium
GGATTTAGGCTTGGTAAAAGGTTACTCAGATACACTCAAACAATATTATCGTTTACCAACAATGGATTTTCATTTGATTTGGATTTATTATGAGGATGGTAGATGTAGTGTACCAAATGACTTGTATGGAATTGAAGGCTCTATCGTAACATCAGTTGGTACAAGAAGTTTTAACAATTTATCAGTTGCTATTCCACAACTAAAATATTTAATTAAAAAACACAATGAATTTTTGGTTATACTTAAAAAACGAGAACTTGAAGAGGATATTAAAGATGGTTAGATTATCTGAAATGAAAGAATTTATAGATTACCAATTCTATTGTATGGAAAAAGACTGTAAAGTATTTGAAGAAAATCTTGCAAAATTTGAAAATGAATTGTTATCATTTTGTGAACAACTTGGGTTTAAAGTGTTAAGAGATGAACATTCTGCGGGTTTTGATGTTGATGATTCTAAGTGGGGTAGTTGTTATATTAGAATCTTATACTTTGATAATACTGTCAAGAATAGGTTAAGTTACTTGGAAATTAACGATGAAGTAAAATCTATTTTACAAAATAGTAATGATGATATGTTTATGTACCTTGAACATAAAGATGAAAAAATCTATGTTCCAGACAGTGCACAAACATTGAATGAATTTAAGAACCTGGCCAGGAATTGGAACATATACCTTAAACAAAGATTCATTGACAAACGCAAGTTTGAAATAGAAAAAGATTTTTATAAAGATGAAGATGTAAGTGAAGCTGATGTTCAAGTAGAAAAAGATTCTTCTGACAAACCCTTGCCAATCCACAAAAGATTTGCTAAAAATTTATTGAATGTGTTTAAAAAGGATTCAAAATGAAAGAACAAGAAAGACTAGAAGAATTATTTGAACAGCACAAGAATGACTTGGATGGTGGATTCTTTAATGCGTTGGTTGAATTTTCTGAGGAAGCCTTTAATAAGTTAAAGGAACTTGGTGATAAGGCTAAGGTTCGTGATTTGCATAGTTACATCGTTTCTGCCTACCTTGTCGGTAAGGAAAGGCAAATTAAAAATGAAATTAGACTCAATAATGAAATAAAGAAATTAAAGTAATGAGTATGACTAATGAACATAAGTTACAAGTGTTGAAGAAAGTCGGTGAAGAATTTTCTTTGCCATATATGGAAACAAGCGGTGGACGCCATCGTTGGTTTTTGCCTTTTGAAGAACAATCTTACGATACTTGTATAATGGAGATGAATGGTGGTAGTATCACCATTCCTACTGGTGTTTATATTAGCAGTTTCTTTGATAACAAAATAGGTTTCGCTAGTAGAAGGGGTTGTTGTTTAACTTTCAATTCCATAGACCAATTAAAAGCAAGATTAGATGATGCTCTCCGTTTTTGGAAGGAAGCAAAAGTTAAGTTGAAACTTAAACAACTTGAAGGAGATTTTGAAAATGGGACTTGATGAATTTAAATATGTTTGTGGAAAACTCGGAATGGAAGTGTATAATGATTATAGCAGTGATGATATGTTTTGGGAAACATTAAATAGTGATTCACCAACATTTTATTTTACATTTAAGGGATATAATTTTGCTGTAGCAAAATATGTTGATAAAAAGGCTTATGTTTGGCATAATGGTTTATATAAAGTTATTGAACAAACACCTGAAATGCTAGAAGAAAAAATCAATTTGTTTCATAAAAATTACAAAGAATACTTAATTCAAAACAAAATCAAGGACATTAACAAGGACTTTAAAGATGAAGATAATTTCTTTAGTACTCTCATTGGATGAGGTAGATATGTTGAATAGCTGGTTAGGCCAGCTTAGTGACGGGTGTGGTGAAAACAAAAGATGGACTACACCCTATTGGAGGAATCTATCTTTTGACACTACGGGTGTAACTATTCAAGATGAAAATGCCAGTCCATTCAAGGGTAAGTCCGACAAGGATATTCTTGATGATTTGGGTGATAGGTTCATTGACATTTCAAATGAATGTTTAAATTATTGTTCTTTAAGTGATTACTTTGACGACGATAAGAGAAAGGAAGATTTGAACCTTGGTGTAAGGGTAGCCAATAGCATTGTAAAGAAGTTTACAGGCACAACTGATGATGAATGGGACTTGTACACCCAAGAAGATTTTGATAGAATGGATAAGGCACAAGCTGACCTTGATGCTATGAGTGAAAAATGTTGTCAAGGTATCTTGGATTTGTACAAGGATTTAGCTAAATTGACAGGAGAGGAACCACCTAAAACTTTAGAAGATTGTATGTGGAAACCTGAAGATGGTGATTTCTATGAAAAATTAAAGGAACTTGATAATGACTAACCAAGAAAAAGCATTAGTAGAAAAACTTGAACAAGAAATTAAGAATGACCTTGATATGAATGTGGAAACTGAACAATTCATTTCTACAGATACTTATGTTGGTCAAACTGAACAATTCTATGGGTTAAAAATTATTTACAATGGCCGTCCAAAATACGAAGTTATTTTAAAGCCAGATATGTGGAGAATTTTCTATCCTAATCAGCGTAGAATTGCTACTAATTACAGGACGGTTGATGAATATTCACCACAAAGGGTAAAGAATTTTATCAAATCTGATATGGGTAAGTAAAATGGTTGATTTAAAAGCATTTGGTGAAAAAATGGAAGATGATGAAGACATTAAGAAGATGATTGATGATTACAATGACCTAAGAAAAAGGGTTCTTAGGAAAGTGTTGATTCATTGTGGAATTGCCGTAGTTGCAGCAATCATTGTTATCTTAGTATAAGGAATAAATTATGACAAGACAAGAATTTCTTGACAAGGAAAATGAATTTAATCAAAGTAACGATACAGATGTAGTAAAGTTCTATCATAATATCATTATGCAGATTTTTGATGAACAAGATGAAGAAATTAGCAAGACACTTGAAATAGGTAAAGAGGGTTTACTCAAAGTAAGTTCAGATTTACTTGATGAAAATACAAAGAAACTAGAGCAAATGGCTCATTCTTATATTTTGGAAATGAAAGAAAATTTCATAAAGCAATATGAAAAAGAACACGAAATGAAAGTAACCTTTGAAGGTGCTGAATCCGAAGAAGGTGAACAAGTGTTCACTTTGCCAGACCAATTAGATGAATTGCTTGAGAAAGTCCATAATTATGCAGTTCATAA
>JAGCEE010000127.1 GCA_017650795.1 Clostridia bacterium
CAAAGCGAGGCGTTGGTAGACCAAAAGGTACAACTAATTATCATAAAAGAAAACTATCTAGGCACTAAAATCCATTTAATGGCTTAAATAAAAAGCAAAAAAAGAATACGATAAATTTAATATCGTATTCTTTTTTAGGCATGCAAGAATAATGCGATTTATGAGCATTTTTCTTATTGTTTAAATAAGTAGCGATGCGAGTTTTTTATTATAAATATAAAAAGTTGTACAAAATAGGTTGTTATTTATTTGCCTTAAAATTGGCATATACAATAACTGTTTTTGCTAATTTTAATATTCTGTTAAGGCATCTGTAAAAATGTAATAACCATCCGAATTGCACTCACATTCTATATATTGATAATTATCTGTTTTAACGTTGGTTAGTAAATCATTAGTGTTGGTGTCGATATTCACTATAATATCGTTAAAATAAACATTAAATTTATTATCTTTTAACATAGTAAATAGTGAAACGCCATCAGATAAGTAATCTAAATTATCGGCATCTATTGCCTCAAATTTTTTTAATGTATTGTTTGACATGTCAACTTTAAATAATTCTTCAATAATACCATCTTTAAACCAAGACGAATCAGCCTCTGCCGTGGAAATTTGAGAAGAAACACCATCAGAATATTCGTAGTAAGAGGCTGTCACGTTGTTTCCTTGTGGAATAATAAATGCGAATTCGGTGTTTGTTATGGTTAAGTCTTCTTTTGGCATAAACACCATACCACAGTAGTTTTTGGCTTCAATGTTTATTATACCGGTATCTTCTGCATTAAATATAAAGTCTTTAATAATAATTCTTTTGCAAACGTTTTTCATATACGAATAATCATTGTTAAAAGTATTTGTTATTGCATTAAATACGTTTTCTCTTGTTTTGCCAGGGTTGTTGTATCCTTTTGCAATTATATAATCGGCAGTCATATTTAAAAAACTATTTGATTCTGTTTCTGTTAGGCCATAATGGTCTATACCACCAGCATAATAAGTAATAGTCATATTATCATTTGTCAATGAACTAATACTTTTTGTAAAACTTAGTGCAATTTTAACAGCATCTTCGGATTGTAAATAGTCTTCAGGGAAGTTGGTAATTGCTATTGTTCCCTGCTGAATTGCACCGTTCATAAGTCCCCAACTAAGTTGGGTATAGTAGTATGATATTTCTTCATTGCTAAATGTATCATCATAATAAACATATCGTTCGCCATAAAATTTGTCACCCATAGCACCGGCGCTAGGAGTGTATTTGCCGTTTTCGTAAACGCCGTTAATTCCTGCTGTTATGCCCATGCCAAATATAGTTATGATTAAAGTGGCAATTAAAACTACGCCAAAAATAATAAGTATAAGCCACCAAAATGCAGCAACAAAACTAACGATTGCAGATATTACGGTATGAATCGCTCTGGCAACCTTAGATAATGCTTTTGAAATCTTTTTTGCGCCATTGACTACTTTTTTAGTGCCATTAGAAATTGTACTTGTAGCATTACTAATGGTTTGTTCTGTTTCTTCTGTTTGATTTTCTTCGTCCATATTGGCGCCTCCTTTTTTGCTATTGTATCATTAAATTTTATTTAAATCAAGTCATATGTTTTATATTAAATCAAGTTTTGCATATAAGGTTAATGTGTTTGTGTGATGAATTACCATTATTATTGCAAACCATACAATGTTTTTGGTTTTGCGATAATTTATAGATATTAAAAGAATAAATATATATTTATTACCTTATATATTTTTTTTGTTTTTATCATAACGGTGTAAAAAAAAGATGCATCAATAGTACTTGGTGCATCTTTTTAATAGTTTAAAATTCAAGTCAAAAATTATTATCCCCTATTATTTTGGCCGAAGAATGGAAGTGTGCTTCTAAGTATTCCAGACATCACGTTAGTGAAATTGCCAGTAGTTCTTCTAAGCAATCTTCCAGTACGAGAATCGGAGAATCGTCCAAAAGCACGTGCAGTGGCATTTCTTGCATTTGATAAACCTCGAGTAAATCTGTTTGTTGGCTCGTGGTTGATAACTTGTTGTCTTCTTTGCTGTATTTGTGCTTGTTGTTGATTGATTGGAGCCCTATTCATTAAGCCATTTTGTCTATATCTTAGGCCTGCCTCATATCTTGGATCGCCATTAGCATAAGTGCCTGCCGTTCTAAATCTATTAAATGCGGTGCTGTAATCAGCAGAACCCTCAGTCAATCCCTCAGCATAACTAGACCTATTAAACAAGTCTCTTTCATGCATATAATTCAACATGTCATCGTTTTCAAATGTGCTTTGGAATTGACCATTAGCGCCACGATAATTTCCCTCAACAATTGCTCTTCTTGCAGCATTTTCATCGCCACCAAAGTTGTTTCTAATAAACTCTTGACCTTGCTCGGTTGCAAACATATTGGTTGCAAGTTGATCTCTTTGACCTCGGTTCATTCCTCTAAGTTCTTGGCTCATCGAAGATCTTCTGTTAGCATCCATCCTTGTGTCGCCAATCGCATTTCGTTGCTGAGTTCTTAATGCACCACGACGTCCCCATTCTATTGTTTTTCCGACGCCATGTGAAGCTAGGCCAATGCCTGTAAGGCCTGCGCCTCCAATCATTCCGGCAGCCCTAGCGGTCATACCAATACCAGACCTTGCATATTTGTCAATATCGCTTGCAGCCTTTAAAGAGCCCTCGTAAACGTCACCACCCTTTTCGGTAAGCACGTTCATTGCTGCTTTTGCAATAGAATTTGCGGCATTTAAACCTGCAATAATAAATAAGGTATATACTAAATAATCTAATATTGCTAAGTTAAAGAACTTAAATTGTTGGAAAATTTGGAGAAGTGGAGATATTATATTCATGCCAAACACCATGCCCAAAATTACCAAATATTTACCAATAAATTGTTTTCTCCACCTGCCAAGCGAACCATTGTCTAACGGCATAATTGATGCGGCAACCGGCGCGATTATGAAAAGCGCAAATCCCTCAAATGCTCTAGCCATAAGTGCCAAGCAGAAGTTGTAGTATAGTCTAGCAATCGCAACCATTGCAACAAATGAAACTATATAATTAAATGTCCAAAGGTCATAGAAATACCAAACCATCTTAACATTATATTTACTAAAATTCTTTATGCCACTATCTTTACCAATTGTTAAAGCTGGAAGCCATCCAGATCGGTAATAATCACGACTAATTTCTGGTGAATTGCTAAGGCTATAACCATTTGGTGGTGCATTTTTTAACTTTGCATTTACACCAAAGCCTATATCAATTACCGTTGCGGCAATTTCTGGCTCGTTTATAGAACCATCATTTAAAAATCCTAAATTTGTTCCAGTGGCTTTAATTTGCGACAAGTAATCACTACCATACTTTCTAAACCTATTTGCGCTATAAGCTGATGCCTTAAACACCATTCCGCTAAATGGTTCAGATGTGGTTGGGATTATTTCGCCAAAAATTTCGTAAGCGTAATATGTTTCAATATTTTCTTTTACAAGAATTTTTGTTGACGATGAAGTCCACTTGTCAAAATATTGATATGCATCAGTTTGTGAAGACGATATGCTTGCTGTCACGTCATCTAATACCACAAGCATTTGATTGCCCAAAAACAAACCAAATAGGCATGCCACAGGAATTATGGCAATGTTTGCTATGGCAATAAAGAAATTTTTTATTATGTTGGATTTTGAATTGCCTTTTTCTTTGTCGGGCATATATTCAACACGTATTACTGCGACTATTGTAAATATTATTAGTAGCATTAAACCAAGAATAACAAAAGACCAAAATGCAATTCCCAATGCCGAAAAATGGCCACTACCATTGCCGACCACGGCATCTGTTATAATTGAGAACAAAGAATCTTCTGTTGTTTGCTCGCCAGAAATAATAATTGGATCAAGCCCTGCAAGCTTTCTAAATGCCACTTGAAAAAAGTCTCCAATCGATAAAAGGCATGCTACAAAAAAATAAAGAAATTTTGGAATTAAAGAAAGAATTTCTAAAATTTTATCAACAAACCAATTATTAAACCAATCCCCATCAAAGAAATCAAAAACACTTAACATCATATTGCTTAGTATTCCTCCTTTTAACGATAGTATATCAAAAAGAAAAATATTTGTACATACTTTTTTTACAAAAAAATAAAAATTTTAGCAATCGCCGGTTTTAAGCCGGTAGAAGCGGTGTGGTGTTTAGGGTAAAAGCTCGGTAAAAGCGGTATGTATTTTTTATAAATCTGACACAAAAGCGGTTATGATTTTTTTTAATGAAAAGTCCCCGCGAATAAAAAGACAATATTGTAATTAGCAATAAAAAATTACTAAAAAATCATGTAAAAAATAAATAAAAATAAAAAAATAATGCCATTTTTATATTTGACCCAAATTTAAATTTATCAAAAAAAAAATACTCTGATTTTAATTGTTATTCGTATGTATTTGTACACAAAAAATGGCAAATTTATTAACACAAAAAATTACATTATTAAAAAAATTATATTTTTTTATAAAAGCCGTTTAATTGTTTGATAAAATAATACAAAAAGTGATAGAATAAAATTGTATAAGTATGACCCTGTAATGTCGGGCTGGGACAACAAAAGTGTAAGCAATACAAACAATATTATTTTAAAACGCTTATTTTGTTTTGTTTGGGTTGGCTTAAAATTAGGGTACATAAACTATTAGTTTAGCGTAAAGCAACTTGCACATATTGCAATCTTGCTCATGGCGGTAAACAAAACCTGATTATTTTTTCATGAAACAAAGGGGAAGGTTATGAAAAATGTTTTTAAAAAATTATTCTTGCTTTTGGCTTTGGGTGTGTTTTTGGGCATTTTTTCTGCATGTGGCGAAAATCCAGAAGTAAGTTTTAAGCAAAATTCATATAGAGTATTGGTAGGTGTTGAAATAGAGGTCGGCGACTTTTTAGAATATAGTGGAATAGAAATCGGCGACATAAAACTAATCAGCTCAAATCCAGAAACGGTTTATGTTAAACCAAACAACAATTTGGTTTCTATTGGCATTGGTTCTGCGGTAATTACTGCGGAGGGTTTTAGCGGCTCAATGATTGAAATAGAAGTTTATGACCTTGGTATAAATTTTGAGTGTCCAACAAACTTAATGTATGATGAAAATTTTGGTGAACTAACATGGGATACTGTTTATTTAGAAAATGTGGTTGCAACCGAGTATGAGGTTAAATTAACAACCGGAACGGGCAACTTGGCAATAACAAAAACTTATCAAACAAACACGAACTCTTTAACGATAAACAAAGAGGGTGCAATTACGGCATCGGTTAGAGCTCTTGCGAAAAGTGGTATAAATAGTTCAGAATATTCGAGCGAATATTCTTTTACAATTCTTGGAGCGCCAAGCAATGTTGTGTTTAATGACAATACGAAAAAATTAGAGTGGACGGCTGATTCGTCTATATCTAAATTTAAAGTTAGTGTAAACGGTTTATTAACCGAAGTTGTCGGCAGAGGAATGTCGCTTGAACTTGCAAATGTTGGCGAATACACAATAGAGGTTAGTTCTTATTCGCCAAATGAAAACGTGTTTGGTAAAAAATCTTCTGATGTTCTTGTTTTAACAAGACAAGCAGCACCGAACCTATCTATAATCGATGGCCAAATTGTTTGGACAAACACAAATGGAACAAATGGCTACCATGTTTCAGTTTCTGGTCATGCAATAAAAGTATTTAATATAGTAGATAATCTTAGCACAAGTTGTACATATGCATTTAACGACATGTCAGCCGGAGAATATAATTTAGCTGTGTATGCTATGGGCGAAAGCGACAACGGCAAATATGATAAAGGTAATCATACCCTACAAAGTCCAACATCAACACTTTCGGGAGTTATTAAACTACCAGCACCAACCATTGATTTTATAAAGGCGGACTGCAAGATAAATATTGTTGGTGTTGATGTAAGCAGCAATCAACTAATTGAACTTACGGCATTTAAAAATGGTATGGCAAATTCAATCAATTTTATAACAAATGGCGAAAAGAGTTTTGTGCTTGATGCTGGTATTTATTCGTTTAAAGCGGTTCGTGTTGCAAATAAAAGCAAAGAAGTAAACTCAAATGAAAGTAATGAGATAATGGTATATAAGTTTGCAAATGCAAAAAATGTAAGGCAGGCAATTTTAGAAGGAAATGTAAACAATCAAAGCGAACCAATTCACGCGATTGGATATGAGGTTGATTATACAATGGCAACCACAATGTATTCTGTACAATATCACAATACCACAACGCAAGAGGACGTTAGCATAAGTGGTGGCAATTATTCAATAGATAATGTCTTTGCAAATGCTGGTGTTTATAATTTTACAATAACAGCCTCACAATCAGATGAATTGGCTGGTAGTGTAAAAAAATACTACATTTCTAGTTCAACCACACCAAACCTTACAATAACCAGATTGGCAGATTTAGTTTTAGTTAACGATGTGGATAACAACCAAATCAAATGGGGCGAGATTGATGGCTCAAATATAGTATATACATATGAGCTTATGCTTGGCGACGATGTAGTTGATGAGGGAAACACTGCAAACACATTCTTTGCATATCCAAATCAAGTTGGAACGTATACACTTAAAGTATTTGCACAATATGGCATAGATCAAGATGAAAACAATATAGTGTTAAAATCATTAAATGTTAGCGAGATAACTTTTGATGTTGAAAAAGTATTAGAAGCGCCAACTCTTAATTTTGTAAAAGAAGGAAACAAATACTATTTAACGGTTGAAAAAGACGAATGTGCCCAAGATTACGTTTTACAAATAAATGGTAATTATACCGATTTAGTATTTGACATACAAAACAATAGATATGATGTCACAAATTCACTGCTTGAAGGAAGTGAATGGTTGTTTGAAGTGACTGCATGCACAAATGGCTATTATTTGCAAAGCGATAGCGCCGATTTGCTTGTCACAAAATTGGTTGCCCCACAAAGCGTAAACGTTGGTAGTGACGAGAGCTTGTCGGTAAATGACGAAATTCCTTTAGGTGCAAGCGAGGCGATAATAAATGTTAAACCATTAGGCGAAACGGATTATTTGCAAGATGCATCACTAAACGAGGATATATCTTCGTTTAGCGTAAGAGCAAAATTTGTGGCAGAATTAGAAAAAGTTGATGATAGATATTATATTGACTCCGACTATTTTGAGTTTGTTTTAAATAGAGAAGTAGTTGTTCTTGGTTTTGATGTTGACGAAAGCAGAATAACATTCTCTGGCGATAATTCTGAAAACTTTGACAAAATAATCTATTATGCTGACGGCGAAAATAATCCTATAAGCCAAATAAATGTTTTGGAAGAATATGTGAATTTTGCTGATGTTTTAATGACAGATGGGCTTAGCATTAATGATGGCATAAAAATAGGAATTAAATACAGTATTAAAGATGACTTAACTATAAGCGCAGAAGATGTTGTTAACGAATACTTTATAAGTTCGGTAAAAACCTTTGGACTAAATATAATAAGCGCAAGTGCAAGAAGCATTGTATGCGCGGAAGAAAATAGCAACTTGGTAGCACAACTTTCAATGACAGTTATGGGTGCAACCTATGAAAATAATTCACAATATGTTGGTAAGGTTGGTGAAAAATTAGTTGCTGATTTGTCAGAATTTGTTGCTGGTAGTGAGGTGGGCTTTGTAATAAAAGAAACCATGGCAGACCAAACAATAAATGTTTTATATTTTAGTGCAGAAAAACTTGGAAATGTGAATGAACTTGCCATAGAGCAAGAGGTTTTATCTTATGATGTTCCAGAGATTGCTGGCGGGATAAGTTTAAAAATAAATGGATTAGAAATAAGTGCAACAAATACCCTTGCAGATGCCTTAAACTCTGGTAATGTTTCGGTTATTGCCCGCCTTATTGGTAAGCAAATTGACAATAAAGTATATTTATCTAGTGATAATACAACCTTTAATATAGAAAGGTTATGTAATTATGATACACTTTTTGCCAATGCAATAACCATAGACTCAGATTTAATTACAATTCAAAAAGAAGATGATGCGGCAATTATATATGCAATAAAATTTGTTGGTGATGACGATGAGTTTGAGATGGAATATCCGGTTTCATCTTTGGATGCGTTGGAAATCGATATTAAAAATGATGGCCTTATGGAAGTTATCAACAGCTTGGGCGATAGTAAATGGTTCTATATTAAAAAACTTACAAACAAATCATCAGTAATCGCTGGCGAAGAAACAAATTATCTTGATTCCATTTATAGTAGTGCAATTCGAATTAAAATGCTTTCTGCTCCAACAAACTTAGCACTTGCGGTTGTTGGCGATGCTGATATACAATCCGAGATAGAGATTTCTTGGCAGTATAGCCAAATAGAAGTAGATGCAGGATTTGAAATTGACCACTATATGTTATCGTTCACATTAAATAACGAATACTTTGGATATGAAGAAACGACAACAACCAGCATGGCAATAGACGAACTTAGCGCATACTTAAATGAATATGGGAAATGGGGTATAAGCGTTCAGGCTGTTGGAAAAAATGACACAATTAGTTCTGTGCCTTGCGAAGAGGTCTACATTAACAGACTTAATCGGTCATCAAAAATAGAAATAAGCAAAACAGGTCTTATTTCGTTTGTTAAAGTAGACAATGCAAGTGGCTACATTCTTGAAATAAATTATGTGGCAGAAACCACTTATAATAATTCTGTTGAGCTTACCCAAGAGCAAAACTCATATCAATTATCACAACAAGAATTAGAACAAGCATATAATGGCGAAATAATTGTGACATTGTATGCAAAAGGTGATGGTGCAACGTACTTAACCAGCAAGACCATCACAGAATTCCAACGCCTTGCTGTGCCAGATGTGGAATTAACAAACAATCTAATTAAAGTATTTAATTATGATGACAAAACAATTATTTATTATGTTGCAACCATAGGTGGTGTGATTGTTGCCGATGGAGTATTATCCGGAGAGGTAAATGCTGGTGGAACACTAGAAGCAGAATATCCAAAAGAATATGCTTATGATGACAATGGTGTAAAGGTTCTTGTAAATTTTGATACAAATAAACAAATAGATTTTACTTTCTATTCTTCACATAAACAAGGTGCAGCACTAGACTCCAATACTATAACAAAACAAGCAACCAAGTTATCAAATTACGATTTAATAGGCTTTAAGCGTGATTTGGTTGATGACGACATTACACATTTATACGTACAAAACAATGATGTACTATTTGGCAAAACATATATTTCGGTTTTAAATGTGGATGGTGCTGATCGAGTATTTGTTGCCGGTGGAGAATTAGAGGCAGCTGGTGGAATAATAGATGCCGAAATAGATGAAACAATTTTATCTAAAATTTCAAATAATTGGCAGGTTGAATATTTTGCCGTTGGTGGAACCATTGGTGATAATGTATATATAGATAGCCAAATACGTTCAATATCTGGTACAAAACTTGCAACTGTTAGTGGCATCACAACAAATCAAGGAAAACTCGTTTGGGATTCTATTAGTGGTGTATTAAAATACGGTGTTTATAAAAATGGCGAAAAATACTCCGAAGAAGCCATTTGCGAAGAAGCATTTACAGGCTTAGAGGCATCGGAATATGTAATACAAGTTAGAGCTTATGGAAATATAAATAACGAAGATTATATAACAGAAAACATTGTATTGGATTCAAGTTTGCAAAAAACAGGCGCAACAATAAAAAAGATTCAACAAATAGAAAATGTAAATTCAAGGCTTGGATTTATAGTCTTTGACGAAATAGACGAATCTGGTAAATATATGCTTGTGCTTTATAGCGATTTAGAATCAAATCCTATAAACGAATACGAGTTAGAAAAATTAGAGTTTTCAAATGAAAACGAGACATTTGGTTATTACTTTAATTCAACTTTAAGACAAAAATTATCAGATGGAAACACATATTATGCAAAATTCTATTTTAAGGCGACAAACGAGTTTGATATTAGTTCGGATGTCTCTTTAATAGATGTTGGTGGAGAAATTGAAGATTATATAAAGATTTGTCAATTCTCTACCGATGCAAACAGCATTACATTGTCAAACCCTGTTGATGAGGGAGTAATAGTTTATTCAATCACGAATGCACTATTTGAAATGGATCCAAATGCATCTAATGGCTATTTATTAAAGTTGGATGACGAAATTGAATACAAAGAGTCTGCCGATAATCTATTTAGATTAGATGAAGAGGGAGATTGGGCGGTTGGTCAGCATAGACTTGCTTATACTCAAATGGGCTCAACCGGAATTGATGCAGAGAGAACAATTTATTTAACACCAGATTTTGGCGAAGAGACGCTTGTCACAAAACTAAGCAATGTAGAATTAAAGCTTGCACAATTGCAATCTCCTTCACAAATGCTAATAAATTATAGTTCTGTGTCTGGTGCAGATGCATATTATGTTTATTACGGCAATAGTAAGACGGTGGAGAAAAATTCTTCAGGATATATTTATCCAGAAGAATTCTCAGTTGGCAACTATGACAGTTTTAGTGTTAGGCCAATTAACAAGCATAGCGTAAATGTAATAGCCGGAAACAGAATATATTTAACTACAACAATTTGGTTCCCTGATAGTTTATTGCCAGAAAGGGTAAATTTAAAAATAAAAAAATCAAATGCTCCTGATGAAATGATTCAAAAAGATGGTGCATTAATGTGGGAGATGAATGATTTAGAAACATTAATTGGGCTTATTGGTTCTGGAAGTTCAGAATCTCCATACTTTGTTTTCTTTAGTGATGGCAAGTTCTCTGATAGAAAAATTCACATAACATTTACAAACACTCAAACTAATGAGCGATATCAGTATCAAGGAAGTGCGTATGACTTTTTGTATATTACCGACGACCTAATTGATTCGGCAATATCATGTGGCTTATTTGATGAAGAGCAAATAGAGTACCTTAAAAATTTCCAAAAGGGATTTCCATCTAGAGATTACAACTTTATTGATTTTGCTTCAACCCTACCTCCAGCAGAATATAACGTAAGTTATAGGATTCTTGGCAATGAAATGTATTCAAGAATAAATATTTTAACTTTACAAAAAAGCGTATATCTTTTAATAACGAGTGATGACACCACGATTAAACAAGATGAAACTGCTGCAAGAAAATACATTCCGGGTGCACCAACAGGCGTGGAAATTGTAAATGAAAACGATGAACATAAATTAAAGTTTAAATCAGTAAATGTCACGAGTTATTATTCGGGTGAAACTGTCACATATGCTCTACTTGCAGAATATGATGACGAAGATGGCAAAACAAAACGAGAAATTATTTCAACATTAAACACCTCAGAAAAAACTGATGGCAAGCCATTGGAATTTAATTTAACCGATTTGGTGAATCAGTCATTATTAGAGCAAAAACATAAATCACTCATGATATATGTCATTGGTGACGATGGCAATGTTCTTTCCGGAAAGGCTACAAGCCTAATTCCAATAACTGTGTTAGACAAGATATCTGCATATATGGAACATGGAGAAATACACATACAAGCACAAGAGGGCGCAACAAAGTATGTAATAAATATAACCGGAAAAGCAGAACCGGTAGAAATATACTCAACTCCGGGAGACGTGGAGTATGTTTGGAATGGCGATGATGACTTGCAGGAAGGAATAACTTATAGTATTAGTATGTTTGCCTATGGCTCTACCAGCAATGCAGTTGGTAATATAGTAATTTCTGGTGCAATTACTAATTTAGGAAATATAGTAAAACTAAGAAAAATAGATACAGTAAATGCGGTAGATGGAATACTAACTTGGGATAGTATTAGCAATGCATTGGCTTACGATATTTACAGAGCATCTGGTACTGCTGCACTAAAAAAGACAACAACAATATATTTAAATAATTATGATACAACAATTACTAATGCAGACACTTATAGATATTCCTTTATGGCAATCGGAAACGACAATGAATACTTAAGTTCGGAAACCACCATGTATTTGAATTCGAGAATATCTGATGAGTATAAGGCAAAAAGATTGGATGATGTAAAAGATATTGAATTCTATGATGGTGTAGTCACTTGGAAATCTTCACTATTAAATGAAAGTGGTGTTAGGTACTTAATTGCAATAACAGCATCTGGGAAAGAGCCAACATTAAGAGTGGTTGGAAATGACAGCACTGTGCTTAGCGTTTTAGGGAGCAGTTCTAAGTATGAAGATATAATTGGAGTGTTAGCATTTGATGCTAGTGAAATACTTGGTAGTGGAACATACTCTGTAAGAATTCAAGTCTATTATCAAAACACCAAACTGGATGATGACGATGTAATTCTTCTTCAATCATATGGAATAAGCAAAAACTTTGAAAAATTAGTAGAGGTCTTTGATGTTGAAGTCACAGACGGCAAGATAATGTGGACATATGATGGTCAAGAGGATCACTTCTATCGACTAACCTTTACATCTTCTTCTGAAAATGGCGGAACTGTTGTTAAAGATATTGAAGAAAACGAATTTGACGATGTTGTTTACAATACGCCAAATGCAGTTTCTGGAATTTCATTAAAAATACAGGTAATCCCAGGAAAAATATCAGAATTAGTATCTGATGATTATATGTCTTCTATGTCAATTTTGCATGGAGTAGAAATTAGCCAAATTCAAAGACTTCCAGACGAGGGGGTTATTACAGAAGTTGTAGTTGACGAGGGTAATACGGGAAACCTTGTTGTGTCATGGAGAGATAAAATGGTTGAGCTTGTTGGCGAGGCGAACTTAAATTTATACAGATATCAAATAAGATATAAATATGGTTGGGATTTAGGTGGTGCAGGCGAGCCAGATGATTATACGGTTGTGACCCAAGACGAAACATCTATAAATTTTGAATCGTTTAGTGAAAATGGCGAGCTCTATATATCCATAAGGGTTATTCCAAAGAACGACAACTATATATCTTCTGCATGGACACCAGAGAGAACAATAGCTGTGCCAAAAGCAATAACCGGACTTGTTTACGATGAAGAGACTTATTCATTCACATGGGATGAGTATTCTGCTAGTGGAACAATCAAGTATGAAATAATAGATGAGATTGGGGAATATGACGGCATAGATTTTGTTGTAAATAAAGTGTATAAAGTTTTGGCATCAAAACAAGATACAAAATATGAACTATTTGAAACCGGATATCATAGAATTAAGATAGCAACAATTATAGTAAACTCTGGTTCTGGATTGCTTTCCGAAACAGAAACATCTGAAATAGTATTATTTGATTTGTTTGGTGGCGGAAACGGAACACAAGAAGATCCATACATTATTTCTAATGAAACCCAATTCGGAAATATAAATTACAGATTAAACAAAGATAATGGTAAAGATGCATACTTTGTTTCTGTCAAATCCGAAGAAAATCCAAATTGTGAAATATTTAGCACAATAAGCCTTGGAAACAAGTTCTACTTTAAACAATCAGACGACTTATTTATTGTTTCAAACAATATTACTGGACAGTTTGGTGGAGTATATGACGGAGATTATTACAAAATAACTTTGGCTACAATCTTTAATAATGGTGCATTGTTTAATAGTACCAATACATCTGCCATTATTAAAAATGTCGAGATAACTCTTGGCGCAAACGAAATATTTACAACTAGTGAATTTGCGGTATTATGTTATACCAATAATGGAATAATAGAAAACATTAAGGTTTCTGGCGATGTAAACATTATAAATATTGAGAATACAGTTATGATGTCTTATGTGTGCGATACGAACAATGGTACAATCCGAAATGTAGAGGTGACGGCAAATACTACACTTCAAAGCAAAAACGATTCATATATAACCGCCTCGTTTGCTCCTATTTCCGTATACAACAACAAAAATATTTATTGGGTAAAGAGTAGTGGGAATATTACGATACTTAACTTTGTAAGCAACATATATGCTTCCGGATTAACTGTTAGGTCAACCGCAGGTATTATAGAGAATTCGGCATTTACGGGGGATATAACAATTTCTGTTATTAGTAAGGGAACAATGGTATATGTTGGAGGCATTATAGCTTATGCTTATGGACAAAACACAATAACAAATTGTTATGTGCTAGGTGATATTACAATAGGAATGAGCTCTGGTATAGACTCATTATCAAACGCTAATGTTGGTGGCGTTGTGGGGTATTTAACGGGCGCATTGATAATTAGCAATTCTTATGCCAAAATAACAAAAAATCAAAGCACGAGAGTTGGACATAACACATTTGCATCTATTTACCAACTAATAGGATTGGTTAGCGCATCAAATATTACAGCAACATATGTATATGTACCAAATCATGACGAAAACTACCTAAATGTTGTTGGTGGTGCAAACACCTCGGGACTAATTGCTACATTACAAGAATATACAGACATAAACGACTTAACTTATGTTGGAGGGTTTGTGGATAATTCCGGAGTTATGGAACTTCCTTGGGCAAGCCATTTAATAAGTGCTGGCACATGGAAGAGCAACCAGTAATGCATTAAACAATAAAAAAAGACAAAACACGAAAATTGTTTTGTCTTTTTTAATGCAACTTTTTACACACACTTAATGCGTCAATTAACACTATAATATGTATTATAATAAAGGTTTAAATAAATAGTATAGTATTTTTAAAAGTGAAATATAAAATAGGTAAATATGTATTGGTAAAGTAAAAAAAACAAATAACTTGGGCTTGTTGTTTTGCAAAAAAAAATCAGCCATTTTTTTTGGCTGACTTTTTAAAGGTAATTTATTTTAATACTTTTTTTGAAATTTGCCATCTTTCTTTTTAATAGATAAATTTAAGTCTTGATTATCTGCAAGTTTTTCAGCAACTTCCAAAGCCTCTTTTTTTGTATTACATCTTTTTGATGCTTTTTTTGCTCCGGTCTTTTTTACAACCCAATCTTTATTTTCTTTATCATAAACAACCATGTATTTTTGGCTTGCTTGTTTAGCTTCTGCTGTATCTTTTGGTTCTTCTTGTTTAACTTTTGCTTCGGCTTTATTGCTTTCTTTTTTTGCGGTTGTTTTTGGAGCACTTTTTGTTGCTTTTGGTTTTTCTGCCTTTTTAGGTGCAGGTTCTTCTGCTTTTGTGGATGCTTGTTTTTCTACTTTTTGGGGTGCAGGTTTTTCTTGCCTATTTACATCTTTTTTTACATTTTCTGTTTTTTGGGCCTTTTTTAAATTATCAGGCGTGTTTGCTACCACTTCTTCTTGGGAGTTTTTTTCGTGTTTGTCGCTTTTAACAATTATTATTAGCAAAATAACACAAGCAACAATCACAACGCCAAAGCCAATAATCCATGGCAAAAAATTACTAATATCTAAAATCATATTTTTTCTCCTTTTTGTTTTTTTAATAATTAAATTATAGTATTATTATTTTTATATTTCAAGATTTTTGCACATTTTTTATAAAAATATTGCAAATTATAAATGTGAAGTATTAAAAAAATAGAAGAATAAATTAAGTTGTAAATAAAATTATGGCTCAAATACATTGCAAATTGTTGACATAAATTATTAAAAAAATTAAAATATTATTGTAAAGGAGAGCGTATGGCTAAAATATTTAGAAGAATAACAATGTTTAGTTGTTTGTTTTTATGTATCGCCATGATTGTCGCTGGTGTTTATGCGGCAACTACTGCTTCTTTTACTATAACTAATACGGTAGGTTTTACTCCAACCGATGCAAATTTACAAATTTTAGGATATGTTGATGGCCTTTCTACCGATTCGGCAGATACGGGCGGTGTCACATCAAATAATTATTATGCTGCTACTTACAACTATGCAGGTGCGGTGACAACAAGTAATGGCAACTATTCTGTTTCTTCAAACACGGCAACATTCACCTCATGGTCTTGGGGCACTTTAATACCAAATAGTGGCACAAAAAGCGATGTCACGGCTGGCAACAAAGGTATAATTACGCCATCAAACATAGTCATATATCTTCAAATAACCAGCTTTAATGATAGGGCAATAAATTACACCATTACAAAAACTGGCACATTAACATATTTCGATGTTGCTGGTATATATAGCATTGCCAACAATTCGGCACTACCAACACTGACAAGTAGAGATGGTTTTTATGCTTTAAATAAAAACTCATTAGGTAGTTATTGGTCTAAAACGGTTAAACCAACCACCATCCCTGCCGGAGATTTAGGAACCCTTGCTGGAACCTCTGTGCAAACATTAACATTTGGAACGGCAGTAAATGTGTCAGCTGGCGCAAAAAAAACAACAATGTTTAAAATAACAATATCGCCAAAGGCTGGCTTTGATGCAACAACGGATAAGGCTGCACAGAGCATAAGTTTTACATTCTCTGCGGTATAATCAAACGTAAATTATTTTACAATGCCAATATTAAACTTACTACAAATATTATATGGTCAAATATAAATAGGAGGCCACGTGAAAAGAACGATTATTATTTGCACGACAATAATTTCGATGTTTCTTGTATTAGGTATACTAGGGGCTTCTGTTTTTGCTGCAATAAATAAATCTCTCGGAGCAAACAACGTAATTAGATTTGTTGGTAATGGGAAAAATATGTGGTTTGTTGTGAATGGGCAAATAACAGGAACAACAGATGATGGTGGTGAAAACTTATCAACAACATGGGAATATAATGTAAATGATAAAGAAAAATCATCTAGTGGCGAATGGAATATTGGTACAACATTAACATTTAAAGAAGACCCAGATGTATCAAAAATGAAAATTACATATTCTTTTTCAATAGAGAATAAAGGCAAGGTGGGAATAAATGCGTATATAACGGGCAACCGAACAACAGATGCCGTATTTATTATAAAGGTGTCTCATACTCCAAGTGATATGTTGTATATAAACGAAGGCAATACCCAAAATATTTCATTAGAAATAAGCCCAAATGGGCAAAAAACATATTTGCCAAGTGCCGTTGATTGCAGTTTTAATATAAACTTTATACCTGTTGTAGATTAAAGAGTTGTAGCAAATAAAAAATGATAAAACAAAAAAAACGAAGGTAGCTTCTTCGTTTTTTTTGTATTACTTTACAATCAAATAATGTTTATTTTAAGAAGCCGTCCAAAATTGCCTTTTCGGCTTCGGGCTTACTAAGCCCTAATGTTTGTAGCTTAATTAGTTGTTCGCCGGCAATTTTGCCAAGGTATGCCTCATGTGAAAGCTCCGCATCTGGACTTAGATTTGTTAGAGCAGGTGTTGATGTCACTCTGCCATTATCAATAATTATTGCATCACATTCAACGTGTCCAAAACATTTTGCATTGCCACTAATTTGCGATATAAACTTTTGCTCAGAATTTCCTTTTGCAACCGACCTAGAAACAACATTCACTTTGCCGTTTTCGCCATTTAAATCAACAACAAATTCGGTGATTGCTTTTTGGTTAAATTCGGTTAAAATAGATTCTTTTATTTGCAAATTTGCACCCTCTTTTAAATCGGCAACCGTGTAGCGCTTAGAGTACGTCACACCACCGAGCTGTGCCGTTTCCATAACAAAGGTTGAGTTTTTAGATAAGTGTAAAATGGTTTGAGGGTTTAGTACTTTATCTAGGTCTTCTTTTCCTTCGGCATAGTGTTTTTCCACATATCTCACTCGTGCATTTTCTTCCAAAAAAAACTCGTGTATGCCATCATGAGAGTTGCCGGCACCTTCGGCATGTAGTCCACAACCAGCAACAATCAAAACGTCGGCATCTTTGCCAATATAAAAGTCGTTATAAACCAAATCGTTTAATTCATCTTCGGTCACAATAACAGGAATATGCACACTCTTATTTTTTATTCCTGCATCAATCCTAATATCAATTCCAGGCTTGTCTGTTTTTGAGGTGATATTTATTCCCGCTTCGCATTTTCGGTCTAACAGTTTTCCGTTTTTTCTAATATTGTATGCTCCTTGTGGAACGCCATGAAGGTCGGCAACGGTTTCTAATAGTCTTTCGTCAATAGTTTTCATTCGTTCACCTCCAACTTAGAGCAAGTATTAAAATTATTTATTGCAGGTAAAACTGTTTCGGGTTTTCCGTGTAGCTTTATTTCTCCATCAGAGATTAAAATTATTTCGTCTGCCATTTTAAATAACTTTTCTTGGTGACTAATTATAATGTTCATATTATTTGTGGTTAAAGATTTATTAAAAATATTAACAAGCCCATTAAAACTCCAAATATCAATTCCAGCTTCAGGCTCATCAAAAACATTAACTGTTGCATTTCTTGCCAAAACAGATGCAATTTCTATTCTTTTTAATTCTCCGCCCGATAATGTGTTGTCCAAATCTCTTTTTTCATAATCTCTGGCGCAAAGCCCAACCTTAGATAAATACTCGCAAGCATTTTTTGTTTGAATGTTGGATTTTGTTGCATATTCTAGTATTTTTTTTGCATTTAAACCCTTAAACTTTACCGGCTGCTGCATTGCATAGGCTATGCCAAGATTTGCCCTTGCGGTTATGTCCAAATTAGTTATATCTTTGCCGTCAAAAAATATCCTGCCCGAAGTGGCAGGGAGTATGCCCATAATTATTTTTGCTAATGTGGATTTGCCACAGCCATTGGCTCCGGTTATTACATAATTTTTACCCAACTCAAAGTCAAAAGTAATGTCTTTTAAAATTTCTTTGCCGTCAACCTTGTATGATATATTTTTTAGCGATAGCATAAATGTTCCTTTTTTTGTATACCCAAATACTACCACAAGCATACAAAAAAGTAAAGTTGATTAAAACTCTTTTACCAGATAGATAAAATAAAAATATAAAATCTACGGATAATAGGAGTTTTTTATTTTTGTTTATGATATAATACTAGCAAAAAGGAGGTTAAAATGGATTTAAAAATAACGGGAAAATTCATAAAAGATTTAAGAAAAGAAAAAGGCTTAACACAAGTAGAACTTGCAACTAAACTAAATGTAAGCGAAAAGACAATTTCAAAATGGGAGTGCGGTGGTGGATTTCCGGACACGTCGCTAATTTTGCCACTTTGCGAGTGCCTTGGAATTAGTGCCAACGAGTTGCTTTCTGGTAAAAAACTACAAGGCGATGATTATAAAAAGGAAGCAGAAAATAATATTATAAGCCTAAAAGCAAAGGATGAACATAACACAAAACTACTTTTAACAATCGAATGGGTGCTTGGCTATTTGTCGCTAATATGTTTATTAACATTTGTTTATGTGCCTCCATTCTTAAACATTGCCGAGTGGGTTAAAGTGTTGTTGGCTATTTTTGGTTTTGTTCAATTTATATTTGGCGTTCATTTTTGTTTGATGATAGAAAAAGATGCTGGTTATTATGAGTGTCCACATTGTGGCCATAAACATATTCCAAAATATGGTCAGATGCTTTGGTCTATGCACATGGGCAGAACAAGATATATTAAATGCCCACATTGTGGCAAAAGGGGTTGGAATAAAAAAGTAATAAAATAGAGTGTTTTTTAAAAGATTTTTATTATTGACTTAATAGTGGCAATGTGATAAGCTTTTTACGGAGAATAAAATGAAAGAAGAAATAGAGGCAAGACTTTTAGAGGTTGATGTAAATGATTTTATATCAAAGTTGCAAACAAACAATGCAAAGTTTAATGGCGACTTTTTGCAATTAAGATATTGCTACGACTTTAAACCCATAAAAGAAAACAGTTGGATAAGACTAAGAACAAATGGAAAAACCACAACCTTAACAATAAAAGAAATTGTGTCAAAAAAAATAGATGGCACAAAAGAGTGCGAAATAGAAGTTTCGGATTTTGCTACAACTGACGAACTATTAAACAAACTTGGCTACACTGCAAGGTCAAAGCAGGAGAATAGGAGAATACAATATATTTTAGATGGTGTAGAGATTGATATAGATATGTGGCCACAAATTCCAACATATGTGGAGTTTGAGGCAAATAGCGAAAAGGCAATAAAAGATGTTTGCAAAAAGCTTGGCATAAACTATAATAGCCTTGTCACATTGGATGTGACTTCTATTTATGAAAAATATGGAATAGATATTTCTAAGATAAATATTTTAGAATTGGAAGAAAATAGAAAGCCAAAACAAAATCAATCAAATAAAACAATTAAAACAAATTAAATAAAAAAATACAAAAAACATTAAAAAACTTGAAAATAATTGGCAAAAACCTTTATTTTCAGGTTTTTTTTGTAAAAAATATTATTATTTCTTTATTTTTTTTATTTACATAAAACATTAAACTTCTTGATTATTTACAGTTATAGAATGAATAATTTTGTCGCCATCTTGGTCAACAAGTTTGTAGATAATGTTTGGCAGGCAATATTCATTTTTAACATCTTTTTTGTCAAACCAATGGTAGCAGGTTTTTGGATTGTCTAACGCCTTAAAATCTTGCATGTTTAAAATTCTCTCATCATCACTTAATTCTTGTTTGTAAACTGTTAATATTTCGTGATAATCCACATTTGCAAAATTAAAAAAGTTTTCGCAATATGCAATAAGCTTTGGACATTTAAGCTCTATTCCAAGTTCTTCTTGCATCTCTCTAATTATTGCCGATTTTGAATCTTCACCAAATTTTACTCTGCCACCAGGCATATTCCAAAAATCCACATTTGCCTTATGTAATAAAACTTTGCCCTTGTATGTTAAAATAACTGCCGCTCGGTAATTGAGTTTATAGCCGTCATCAATTAAACTAATATCTTTTGCCATAATTTTCCTCACTATAGTATAAGTTATATATTTATATACATAATAACATATATACAAGGTAATTAAAAACATTTTTATATGTTTATTACAATTCGCCATTATTTAATACAACCACAATTATTTATTATTCATTATTCGTTTTTATATATTTACAATATATATACAATAAAAAAAACTTAAAAAACGTATATTTTTGTTTGACAACACAAAAACTAAATATGTATACTTTATTTGAAGATTGGATTAGTTTCTTTTGATTTAAAGGAAATGGGGGTTCAGTTTTCATAAAATTAAAAACAAAAAAAAGGGGTAAATATATGAAAAAGAAAGGAAAAATTATTACAACCATAGCATCGCTTTGCCTTGCAGTGGCATTGCTTGCTTTTGGCGTTTATGCGGCAACAACAGCAACATTTAACATTTCATCTAGTGTCACCTACACATGTACAGATGTTTTTATTGATGTAAAAGTAGAATATTTCTTGGTTGCAAGTTCTGAAACAACACTTTCATCAGCATCTAGCACTTATAATGGCGTCACCTACACGGGCACTGGCACATCAAAAGTTGCTCTTGATGGTGTAAAAACATCAGCAGATACAACAGTGGCTTTTGCGCCAACTGCGCAATCGGCGGCATTTACATCAACACTCAAATGTGCAGCAATAAAAATCACATTAACAAATCAAAACTCTAATACAGATGCAAAAATGAAGATTTCAGCACTTCCAACCGCAGTTGCCAACACAACATTCTCACTTAAAGTTGCGGGTTCAGATTATTCAACTGCAAACACTTATATCACAATAAACAAAAATGGCACACCATTAGTAATTGAATATAGAAGAAATCTTACCGATACTTCTGCAAGCGTGTCTGGTGCAGATTCTTGGGTTGCAACAATAACCCTAGAAAATGGTGCAGCAGCATAATTAAGCATAGTTTAATAAATAAAGGAGTTAATCATGAAAAAACGATTTAAACTAATTACAACAATAGCAGCAATATCACTTGCACTTGCAATAATGGTGTTTGGTGTTTATGCGGCATCTAGCACAACATTCACCATAACGTCAACTGCTTCATTTACACCAGGGGATATGTTTGTCACTTGTGATGTTTATTTGTATTATGGAACAGCAACAAACACTTCAAACACAGCAACTCAGGCAACTGGTGCTCATTCACAATATGTTTCATACACGGGCTCTGGCACTTCAAAGGCTCCAAAAACTGACACGGCACAAACAATTACGGCAACTCCAACGGCAAATCCATTGTCATCAACAAACAAGGTTTTAAGATTTGTTATTACAATAAGAAATGATGGTCCTTTTGCGTTGGCCATTGGCGCCGCAACCGAAACGGCAACAACTTCTACAAACATGACATTGTCTTCATCAACTAACGATTATAATTCAAGCACAGGTCTTACTGCTGGTAGCACCTATACATACACTAGATATGCCACAATAACCGACCTAAGAAAAAACGCATCTGTTGCATTTAGCGCAGCAATAGCAATTTCTAAAAAGGCTTAATAATTGGTAGTTTTTAAAAGGAGAAACAAAATGAAAAAAAGATTTAAACTTATAACCACCATCGCATCGCTTTGTTTGGCACTAGGCATGGTTGCATTTGGTGTTTATGCTGCCACTTCATTAACATTAACAGGCACAACGTCCACCGTGTCGTTTACAGCCGAAGATGTTTTTGTGGATATACAGGTTGAGTATTTCTGGGGTCCATCTAGTGGCTTGTTTGAAGGCACCACATATAGAACAGCAAATTACACTGGCACAACATATTCTGGTTCAGGTGCATCTTCTGTTCCAACCGCGGCAACATTTAGTCCTACACTATCAGCGCAAGCTGTTTCGTATTCAAGTGATAAGCCAAGTGCTGGTATTAGAATTACACTATCTAATGCGTTGGGTTCATCAGATGGCAATAGAGCCGCATACTTTACAATAAAAACACTTCCAGTTGCGGTCACTGGCACCACAATCACAACATTTACTGTTGGTGGTGAGGCGTACTCAACTGCAAATACAGCCAAAACGCTTGCAGTTGGCGGTACTGCCGTTGTAATACTATACCAAAGAACATTAACCGACTTTACATCAACACTTGCCTCCACAACAGGTTGGGAATCTGTAATAAAAATTGGTAATACCTCAGCTTTGGCAACGGCATCATAATTAGTTTTTATAACATGGCACATAATAATTGTGTTCGTGTAAAAAACAAACAAAAATTATAATAAAAAAATCATCTATTTTGAGCAAACGTGCTATTATTTAGATGATTTTTTTTGCGGTTATATAAAAAATATATTACACTATACATATTTTTGTTTGACAATGCAAAAAATTATATTATAAAATGTAAGGGTAAAAGTATGAGTTTTAAAACTACGTTTTAAAAATATAAAATATAAAAGAGGGGGAAAGATATGAAAAGACGCACAAAAATAATAACAACCATAGCATCAATAACACTTGCACTTGCAATAATGGTGTTTGGTGTATATGCTGCAACAACTGCATCATTCACAATCACATCTTCGGTTGCATTTACTCCAACCGATATGTTTATCCATTGTGAACTTAAACTATATTCTGGCGATGGAGAAACCGAGGGTGACACGGCAACGCAGGTTGGCTCTACTCAATCTTGGGATTCTTACACTGGTACCGGCTCTGCCAAAACGCCAAAGGCATCTGCATCACAATCATTAACCATAAGCCCAGCAAGCAGTCCATTATCAGCAGAAAATCCAACAGTAAGATATGTTGTCACAATAAGAAATGATGGTCCTTTTACTTTGCTTGTTGCTTTGTCTAATGAGGCTACAAGTTCAAAAGGCGATTGGGGAGAAAACATAACTTGTACAACTTCAACCAAAAAGGTTGGTGCAAGCAATTATTCCGATGGCACGGGTCTTGTTTCCGATGCAACCTACACATACACAAGGTATGCAACCATTGCCGATTTTAGGAAATACGCAAGTGTAGAGCTTCATGTCACTTTTACCGTTTCTAAAAAATCATAATAGAGAGCATTTTTGTTAAAAGGAGAAATACGATATGAAAAAAAGATATAAACTAATAACCACAATAGCTTCCCTATGTTTGGCGCTTGCAATGGTTGTTTTTGGTGTTTATGCTGCCACTTCGGTACAAATAACCACAGGTATGTCTGGTGTATATTTTGTGTCAGATGATGTTTTTGTTGATATAAAGGTTGAATATTTCTGGGGCCCAGAAGATGAAGAAGATTTATTTTACGAAAGTAAAACCGGCTGGGCGTATCAAACTGATTGTTGGTATGGCACAACATATGATGCAGATGATCGCTATCGACCAACTGCAGCTACTTTTGACTCCGACCTAACAGCGCAGACAGTTGCATACACAAGCGAAAAGCCATGCGCGTGCATTAGAATTACCATGTCTGTTCAGGAGAATGTATGGGATAGTGCTTATTTTAGCATAAAAACATTGCCTCCAACAACCGGTGGTTCAAGCAAACTTGTAGATTCATCAAATTCGGATGTTAGTTTAATGGTATATGTAGATGATGACGAGGGTACTAGTTATACAACAGCCAACACTGCAGTAGAAATACCTGGTCCTGAAGAAATCGAGGTGGGATACAAAGATTGGGAAACGGTATATCATGAAGTCACAATCATTTACAAAAGAACATTAAGAAATTTTTCCACAACATTTGGTACCGAAACCTGTTGGAATTCGGTAATAAAACTTGCAACCACAGAAGCGGGTGCAGAGGCATAATAAAAAGAATTATTAAAACAAGGCAAACCCAATATTTTATGCTAGGGTTAAAATTAAAACATAGATTAAAATTAAAAAATCATCTAAATAATTTAGATGATTTTTTTTTGTGGTTATATAAAAAATATATTACACTATACATATTTTTATTTGACAATGCAAAAAATTATATTATACACTATAAAAGTAAAAGTATAAATGTAAGTTTTAAAACATAGTTTTAAAAATATAAAAAATAAAAAGAGGGGAAGAATATGAAAAGACGCACAAAAATAATAACAAGCATTGCATCAATAACACTTGCACTTGCAATATTGGTGTTTGGTGTATATGCTGCAAACACGGCAACATTCACAATTACATCTTCGGTTGCATTTGTGCCAAATGATGTGTTTGTACATTGTACATTTTCAGAGTATTATGGAACTGCCGAAACTGTTGTTGGCACACCAACACAAATTGGCACCACTCAAAGCTGGGATTCTTACACCGGTACGGGCTCTGCAAAGGTGCCAAAGTCAGTCGAATACTATTCGTTAGAAAGCCAATATGGTAGTACAAATCAAGAGCTTGGAATGTCTTATGCATCAACAATAAGGTTTGTTGTCACAATTAGAAATGATAGTCCATTTACTATAACCATTTCAAAGGGTGAATCTCGTCATGATTATATGGAAAATGTTGATCTTACAACATCAACCGAAAAAGTAGGGGAGAGCAATTATTCTTCTGCAACGGGTCTTGTTGCCAATGCAACATATACTTACACAAGGTATGCAACGGTTCAGGAGGGTGCTTTAAGTGCACAATGTCAATTTAGACCTTATTTTGCAATGGCTAAAAAGGCTTAAGTGTTTGTAAATTAACAAAAAGGAGAAATAAAAATGAAAAAAAGATTTAAACTATTGTCTACCATAGCATCACTTTGTTTGGCACTTGCAATGGTTGTGTTTGGTGTTTATGCCGCGACTTCTGTACAAATTAGAACAGAGGGAACATACATAAACATTGTTTGTGACCATGTATTAGTGGACATAACGATTGAATATTATCAGGGGCCAGCAGGCTCGCTATTTAGCAGTGGAAATAGAACTCATACATTTACAGGACATACTTATGTTGGTTCTGTTGATATAGATGGCGAAAATCTCGATCAAGATATTACAGCATTTACCGACGCAACATTCAGTCCAACACTAGCAGCTCAGGCGGTCACATATACTAGTTCGGCGCCAAGTGCAGGTGTGCTAATTAAGCTAACCAATGTTAGTGAAGAAGACCAAGATATCCCTGCATATGTTAGCATAAAAACATTGCCTCCAACAACCGGTGGTTCGGATAAGCTGGTAGATTCGTCCAACTCTACCGTGACTTTTCAATTAGATGATGGTGATGGGCACTATGAAAATTATACCACAGCAAATACCGCTTTTGAATTGCCACCAATAAGTTGGACTAGTAGTGGTAAAAGTGGTGGCTATTACTCAAGTACTACTTGTAGTATTAGATATCAACGAACATTAAACAAATTTGCAACAACATTTAGTTCAGAAACCTGTTGGAGTTCTATAATTAAAATCGCAAATTCAGAAGAGGGCGCAGAGGCATAATAAAAAGAATTATTAAAACAAGGCAAACCCGATATGTTATGCTAAGGTTAAAATTAAAACATAGATTAAAATTAAAAAAATCATCTAATCAATTTTGGGTGATTTTTTTTATTAACCACTAATCTCTATATAAAACTCGGCGTTTATTCATTATTCATCATTATTCGTGATTCATTGGTTTTTACTACCACCACTCCTAGTGTTTGTGAAAGAGGTAAAAAAATATAAAAAAAGTGTAAAAAAGTATAAAAAAAATAAAAATAGTTGTTGACATGGTGCTTGGCAGGGTGGTAATATGGCAAGGCAATCTCTGAGATTGCGGACTGCTCATATTATTCTTTATGGATAAAAATATGAGGGGCCCCCAAAAAATTGAGCTGTTGCGCATTTTTTGGGGAGAGGAAGAGCCAAGTGAAAAAGCGAGGAAATTTCAAAGAAATTTCGAGCAAAAAACTTGTGCTCTGACGAAGTACTTTGACAACTGCATAAATCGA
>JAGCEE010000128.1 GCA_017650795.1 Clostridia bacterium
AAGATATAATTAAAATTATAATTGATAAAAATATTTCCATAAGTTGCTCCCAACAAAATCAACTATACATTAAAATATGTTTAAAAATCAAACAAAATTTGTCTTTATTTTGAATAGAATAAACAATATTGTTTTTGTTTATTATTGGCTTAAAAGTTGACTATTTTATAGTTATAATGATATATTGTAAAAGAAAAAATAAATATAGGTGAAAAATGATTATTGACATTTTAACGAATTTAATAAATAGTGCATTTAATGAGGCAGGATATGATACGGATTGCTGTGTAATTGCGTCCAACAGACCAGAGCTTTGTGATTATCAATGTGATGATGCATTTAAACTAGCAAAAGCTTATCACGAAGCCCCATTTGTTATTGCACAAAAAGTGGTGCAAAAATTAATGCAAATTAAAGACTATGATAAATACTTTAAACTCGTAGAAGTCGCAAATCCAGGATTTATAAATATTGTTCTTAGCGATGCACTAATAAATAGCACACTTAATAAGTTTTTAGAGGTGGAGCGTTTTGGTCTTTTATGCAAAGAGCCAAAAACATATTTTTTGGATTATGGTGGGCCAAATGTGGCAAAACCTTTGCATGTTGGCCATTTAAGAAGCGCAGTTGTAGGGGAATCAATAAAAAGAATAATACAGTTTGCAGGAAACAAAACAATAAGTGATGTTTATCTTGGCGACTTTGGGCTTCAAATAGGCGAAGTTATTTATGGTCTTAAAGAAAAAGGATTAAAGCCAACAGATGTTTCGCTTGAACTCTTGGAAGAAATATATCCAAATATGAGTGCAAGATGTAAAGAAGATGAGCAGTTAAAAGAAGAATGTGCCGAAATAACCAAACAATTACAAGATGGCAACGAGGAATACAGAGAGTATTGGGAGCCAATACTAGCAATTTCTAAAGCAGACATAAAAAGAATGTATGATTATTTGGATGTACATTTTGATATCTGGAATGGAGAGAGCGATGCTTACGAATATTTGCCAGGCTTGTTTGAAAAATATAGTGCCAATGGTAAGTTAATTAAAAGCGATGGGGCTTATATTATTCCCGTAGCACAAGAAACGGACAGCAAAGAATTACCGCCACTTATTTTTAGAAAAAGCAATGGCGCATATCTTTATAGTTCAACAGATATTGCAACCGTGTTTAAAAGAGAACAAAAGTATTGTCCAGACAAATATGTATATATTGCCGATTTAAGACAGAGTTTGCACTTTGAACAATTCTTTAGAGCCTCTGATATTTTGGGAATTGCAAAAAGAGAAAAGTTTGATTATTGTGGTTTTGGAACAGTAAATGGTCCGGATGGAAAACCATTTAAAACCAGAGCTGGAGACTCACCAAAACTAGATAGTTTGTTTAAGCAAGTAAAGGAGGTTTTAATTCAAAATAGGCCAGATAATGACTTTAAAGAAGATGATTTGGATATTTTGGTTAATGCCGTAATAAAGTTTGCCGACTTACAAAACAATCGTGAAAAAGAATATGTTTTTGATATAGAAAAATTTAGTAAAATATCAGGCAAAACAGGTCCATATATTCTTTATACTTATTTAAGGCTCAACAAAATATTAGAAAATGAAGACATAAGCAAATTAAAATTTTCGGACACAATTTTTAATGAATACGAAAGAAAACTAAAACTAGAATTATTAACTCTCCACAAGAGTTTTAAAATTGCTTACGATGAGCTTTTGCCAAGTTATATTTGTGATTTCTTGTTTGAAATTTGCAATATTGCTAACACATTCTACGAGCATAATAGGATAAATACCGAAGAAGATGAAATTGTTAAAAATAATTGGCTAAAACTAATAAAAATAACCACAAAAGTAATTAAAGATATGCTATGGCTACTTATGATAGATATTCCAAGCATTATGTAAAGCCATTAAACTTTCTTTTGTCATCAAAAGATAGTATAAAAGAAAAAAAACAACAGCGTAGGGTTCAATTTATTCTCACTATGTCAACAGAAAACCATACGAAACAAATCAACAGATTTGTTTCGTATTTTTATTCTTAATAGGGCATTAATTTTTATGTTAATAAACTCTTTAATACGTCATCTTGACAAAAGGATTAAATATGATATTATTAAAGCA
>JAGCEE010000129.1 GCA_017650795.1 Clostridia bacterium
GATTTAGTATTTTATTATACATATTCGGTGTTGTAGGTTGGATATTGGCATATTATTTTATATACAAATATCCAATTTGGATAGCATTTGTTTCTTGGGGCATATCTGTTTGTAGTGGTATTGTTTGGTATAACATTAGTGATGATTATGACACAAGAAGTAAAATCACCCATTATGCTTATGCTTTTCTTTCAGTATTATTAAATGGCAGTTGGTTAATGGCTTTCCCTGTTATGGGCGTGTTCGTCATTATCACAATTCCTTTGTGGATTGGTTCTTTAATCAAGAGGTAAGATATGTGGGCTTTGATTCTATTTACATTTTGGTGGATGCCACAATCAAGTGATGCCGGTAGTACATTGTCAATGCCTGGATTCAGTTCTAAGGAATCTTGTGAAAAGGCTGGCAAGCAAATCATTGAAGATTCTGGAAATGTAGTTAAGTTTAAGAGAGCTAGTGTACCAGGTATGCCTCCTTATAATACTACACAAGAAAGAACCTTGTATTATCATTATCAGTGCGTGGAGGTCAAGTAATGAAAGATGAAGTTTACAACAAAATCTATGATTCATTGAAAGAAGTTGGTAAGTTGAATGTAGATTATGCAGTCAATTTTACCGAACTTTACGCAACCCACGAAAAGGTAATGAATATTTCAATGAAGGGTTATACATTTACAGCCTACTATGAAACTGACCAATTTTGTATGCAATACCCTAACATAATGGGTGTTAGTCAAGTAATCTTTTGGGAAAAAGAAGGTTGTGATTGTTTTTGTGAATCGTTAATCCATATCGCACAGAAAAAAGAAGATGAGAATGAAAAAAATACTTAATGCTTATAAAGAAATATTAAACAATTCAGTAAGGTACATTGTACCTACAACAATGTTTATGTTTTGTGGTATGCTACCTTTTATAGCTGGTGCTAATTTGGGCATAGTTGCTTGTGTAATAGCTATTGCTATTGATATACCACTTGTTATTAGTACAGTAAATTATTGTATTGACCACGATTGTTAGGTAAAGTATGTCTAATGATTCCATAATGGAAAAAATTCAATACATTTCCAAAAACACTTTGGGTTTTGTGTATGAAGGTAAGGATTCTATTGGTCAATCTGAACCCGAATCACCAATATGTTTAGCCTTGCTTTGTAGGTTAAGTAATCGTATTGATGCTGTAAAGTTTTCTAAGGATAATTCAAAAGCAACTACGAAATTGTTTTGGATAAAGTTACCAAATATGTTTGGTACACCTGACCCAATGAAGGATTTTGTTAAGTTTGTTGAAGAGCATTTGTATGAATTTTTCAAGGATAAGAAAGTTATATTTCATTCTTGTAAAATGCAGTGCAATGACAACCATTTTATGTGTGTAGTTAAAATGGAATATACGGAGTACTAATGGACGAAACATCAAAGACTTTTATCAAGTGGGAAAAGTTTTTTAGGAAGAATCCTAATTTTACAGGTACAAAAGCAGACTCAACAATTTGTGCACAACTTTTGGCTAACCAAGAAGAGTTTGAAAAGGAAACCATACTTGATGTGGCAAAGAAAAACTTTAAGAAGAAAAGGAAAAAGAAGAAATGATAACAGTATTTGCAGCATACTACAAACAAATAGGTAGTAGAAGGGAATTTGTAAAATTCTTTGAATCAAGACAAGATGCCGAAGTATATTTGACAAGTGATGAGTACTGGGGTAAAGCAAAAGACCAGTTTGATTTGGATTATAGATTTAGACAACTTGAAGAGAATTTTGAAATAGTGGAGCGTTCCCTAGTAGATGTTTTGAATGAAATATATGCTTGGGGTAAAGACACTGATGCTAGATTGGATTTACATTCAATGTAAGGAACTTAATATGACACAGAAACAAATAACAGATATGCTATATAATGGTCTAAGCTACGAATGGTTAGAAGATAACTATGACCGTGACCATAGAACTTATGACCTTGAATTGTTCTTTGATAACCTTGATGGTGTTTGTATTGAAGATGAACAACAACCAGGCTATATGAATTTCAAGGATTATCTTGAAGTCAATGAATTGACGGAAAATAAATTCTTTGACAAGTGGTTGAGCATTATTAGGGAAACAAAGGAAGGACAAAAGTATATTAACAAGGTTCTTGATTATCAAAACAATGACGCCGGTGAATATGTTGGTTTCAAACAAGCCAAGAAATATACTGATGATGAAATTAAAGAATTTTTTAGAAATTGTTGGTATTCTTAATGAAGTATCTAGTTGGTCATTATTATAATGGTTGTTTTGGTACAGGAACTACTGGCCCTTATAAGGTTTATAAGGCTAGAAACAAGCACGATGCCGAAAGAATGTACCAATATGAATTTGGTTATTTGGGTGGTATAATTTGTTCTGTATTAAGAAACAAATGCTTGTTCTTGAATAAAGAAATAACAATTAATTCAAGAGATTTGTGTAATATAATTTTAAGAAGTTTAAACAATGACTGATATTCAATTTAAGAAACCCGGCAAAAAAGATATAGGTGGGATGTATAATCTATGACTAAATTTAGTGTAAATGTACCATTTGAAAAACTTAAAATCACAGCTGAAGATTTAGAAAAAAGAGAGGTGCTTATTAAAAAGCACACCGATGAAAATGGTAAAATCAATTTATATCTTGTATTTAAAGAATACTATGAATGGTTAACAGAAAAGGAAAAAGATAAGTAGTGATATGACATTAGACGAAGCAATAGAACATTGTGAAGAAAAGGCAAAGGGTTGTGATTCTTGTTCAAAAGAACACAAGCAACTTGCTGAATGGTTACGAGAACTAAAAGTGTTTCGTAAAATTTTCAAAACTGATAAAAAAGAACAACCTAAACATCATAAACCAATTCACGGCGTAGAAGATGGTGAACCAGAAGAATGGTAATTAACTTATGACAACAATTGAACAATATCTTGAAAAGAATCACCCAGACATTCTTGAAGAATGGACTGAATTTCATACAAATGAAGAAAAGAAAATCAAAGAATCTAAGGCTTTAAAAGAAGAACAAGAAAGACAAGAAGCTATCAAGACTAGACAACCATTGTTTGATTACGAATTTTATTTTTCGTATCACAATTATGGTTGGGATAAATGTACTTATGATAGATTTTGGTCTTTGAGAGAAGCATTTGAATATATAACTGACTATGAAGTTTCTTATAAAAGAAAATCTGGTTATGTATCATTTGACGAATTTATTAGACAAAGCGGTTATAAGACCGAAGAAAAGTTCTTTAAACAATGGTTAGACAACATTCACGCAAGAAGTGATGAAATTAAAGATAACATTCAAGGCTGCTTTGATTGTCAGCTTGAAGAGGAAGATGGTTTAAGTGAATGTGGTTGTACTTATGTTTATACAGATGATGAAATAAAAGAAATTTTCAAAAAATGTTATTATCAAAGGATTGATTTTCAATAATAAGGAGATATTATGCAAAGTACAGGTATAGGAGCAGTAGATGCAGCACTTTATGCTTATGAAAGCGAGTTCAAGATGGTACCGAACAACAGGGTGCTATCAAAAGACAATATCCAAACATTGACCATAACTACAAACTAACATTAGAAGATGCCATTTTGATGTTTACAAAAATGGCAAAGGAAAATCCTGAAACCGCTGAAATGAATAATCAAGTTGCAGATTGGCTAAGGGAACTAATGAGCTTGAGAAATGAAGTAGATAGACTTAGAGAAGAATCTGAACGCAATTCTAGGATATTGGATAACTTACCTTGGGATATGGTAATTAAAGCCAAAAACGCGGTAGACGAAGAAGACGAAGAAAATGCAGAAAACTAGAACAAACTTTATGACATTGGCCGATGCCATACAAATTCACTCCACCAAATCGCGGAGTCCAGATGATGTACATAGCCAATACGCACAATGGTTTGTTGAACTAAAAAAGTTAAGAAAATATGTAGAAAAACTTGAACAAGAAAATAGTGAACTACAAGGAATGTTGAAGAATATTCCCGATGAAGTAATTGAAGAATATAGTTATGGTGGTGATGAATATGAAGATGATTGCTATGATTATGATTCAGATGAAGCAGATGAGGATTACTAATGATTAACGCAACTGAACTTAGAAAAAAGTATTTCAATGACGACCCCAATGCTGACATTAAAAGCATAATGGATAGTATTGAAAAGAAGATTATTGAATATGCAGAAAAACAAGAGGAATGGTTGATAGTTCAAGTTCCTGTTAAGTATAAGGATTGGGTAAAATCAAACTTGGAAGATTTGGATTATACAGTTTGGTCAAGTGCTATTGGTGAACCTAAAGAAAAGTTGTTACCTGGTAACCAATTTATTACAATTTGTTTTGATGAACTTGAACCATATCAAAAAGATGAAATAGAAGAAATTGCTTGTAATAAGGGTTACAAATGGCATACGAAGTATTAGAGCGTGATGAAAAAGGATTTGCTACACATACGATTGAAAATGGTGTAGAAGATTGGATTGTAAACTATTATACACCAGATGGTAAATTCAAGGATTTGCATATCACACATTTGCGAGTTCCACCTGGTTATAGAAGTGAATGGACTGGAACGGTTTGGCCGAATGGTTATGACTATTACACCAAATATAATGATAAGGGTGAACTTATTGCTGAATATGATACAAATAGAGCCAATAATAGTTTCTTTCTTAATTGGGTTTACTCAAATTGGCACATTAATGGTGTGAATAAAGTAAATGGTTTGACTTACCAAGAATACAAAGATTGGTGTAAAGAAATTGGAGTTAAGGCAGAATGACTTCCGAAAACTTTAAAATACAGTGCAGAGCTTTTTTTCCAAATTGTGAATTAAAAGAACACGATTCTATAATTACTATGCGTGCTTGGGAAGAAACAGACCATTCTGCATTAATAGTAA
>JAGCEE010000130.1 GCA_017650795.1 Clostridia bacterium
GTAAACATCTTGCAAAAGCCTGCAAAGTTCTGTTTAAAGTCTTTCTTAAGGGCTTTTTCCTGTATCTCTATGTTTTCTGCAGTTTTCATAAACTGATACATAGGTCCGGTTTTTTTGAGCGACTCAATAAGAAGCCCTTTACTTATCGCCAAAATAGTAAATACCTAAACAAACTCGAAATTGAATACCAAAGGAGAATTTATGAAAAGAAAAATTACTAGCTTAGAAGAAAAACTAATTGAAAATGGTTATACTCTAAACCTAAAAAGATACACAGGAAAACACTGTGACAAAACTTTATGTTACGAATATGTTAAAGACGCTGGACATACTCTAGTGATTTTATTGAATTATAAAAGAGATAAAGTTATTAAGTTTGGCGTTGCTAACGTGCATATTGATTTAGTAGATGGAGAATACATGAAAGCGCTGCACAATGCCTTTTTTGAACTTAAGCAATTTGTAGTTTGCATTCTTGAAGATGAACCCATCGAATTTAAAATACCACCAGAACTATTGGAGAGTGTTGAGTGATGTAGAAAGAGGTATTGATTATGCCGAGAATAAGAATTAAAAATCACGAGTTCGCCATGAGTGATGTGGCGCGAATTGCGCACTTCTCACTTCATGAATCATTGTTGTTCATGGGCGCACCAAAAGAAAGTAATGACAAAACTTTTTGCTTGGGTGTTGGTATCGTCAAGACCATCCAAAAAGGCGAAGAATTTGACTTAGTGGGCATTGACTTTGGTAGGGGTTTTGCTAGAGAGATATATGTAAATAATAACCATGCGAGAAGACAAATATATACGCTTAAAAAAGGACAACTTGCATGGTTTTATGGTTACATGAAAGTTTATACTCTTGAAGGCAAGAAAAAGGTTTCCATGTTTGCAAAGGGTTTTCAAGGTTGGTTTGTTCCAAGAAACATGGACATCATCAAGATTGATCCAAACGATATTGAAACGATGACCGAAGAAAACGAAAGCAAAATTAACTTTATCGATGAGTTACTTAAAGGTGAAGAATAATGGACTATGAACTAACACTGTTTGATAGAATAGAAGTCATTAAAACCACCAATAAAAAGTTTGATTTAGAGCATAATGCTTATCTATCATTTAGTGGTGGCAAAGATAGCACAATTTTGCATTACTTATTAGACATGGCGTTGCCAAATAATGAAATTCCTAGAGTTTATATTGATACAGGCATTGAATATCAAATGATACGAGAATTTGTTTTAGAGATGGCTAAAAACGACAAAAGATTTGTAATCATTAAACCATCGCAACCTATAAAACAAACTCTTGAAAGATTTGGATATCCTTTTAAAAGCAAAGAACATTCATTGCGAGTGGACCAATTTAACAAAGGAACAAATGCTAAATTTATTAAAAAATATTTATGGCAAACCGAATATAGAGGAAAATATCTTTGTCCAAAAATATTGCTTTATCAATTTGAAGAGACAGGAAAATATAATTTCTCTAATAAATGCTGCTAC
>JAGCEE010000131.1 GCA_017650795.1 Clostridia bacterium
GTCTTTGGTATATCCAATGATACTCTAGGTGAAAAATCGTTTGGGTCTACTCCTAATGGTTTGATAGCACCCAACCAAAAGGCTTCAACAGAATGATTTACCCTATCCAATTTTGTAATATACAAAGGAACTAATTTACCATCTATACGGAAGAAATTATCTTCATACGTTATCTTCATCATTTTTAAAGTCCTTTTCTATTTCTTGTATCTTCAACTGAATCTTTAATTCTTTTATTACTTTGTTTACAACACCAAAGGCTTTATTACCTTCTTCAGTTTCCATATTGAATATGATTACGAATTGTGATAGGTCATTAAATGTAAAACCGTGCATAGCACACATATCTCTAAACAATTCCATATTACTCATATTCATTCTTGTAGCACCGACTATCTTGAATATGTTTGAATATTCAGGTAAATCGGCTTCAAGTAAATATGTTTGGTTAGTTGGTTCAAGTGTGGAATTTACATTAACAGTGGAATCCAATTTTACATAAGTTTGTGTTCCACCACTAGCATAAAAGCCCATCATAAAATCAAAGGTGAACGGTAAGATTTTACCATCCACCATTAATTTTGAATCACTTGTTAAAGTAATATCCATTACTGTTTTTCTTCCATATCAATAGAGAAATACTTGACAACCTTTTTACCGGTTTCTGGGTCTTCCTCTTTGTACTTGACGAATGAAGCCAATTTCAAATCTACTTCCTTATCAATTTCCTTATGGAAATTCAAGGTATAGGTAGTGTATGGAACATCATTCTTTCTCTTGATAGCGGCACTAATGCTTTCCAACTTGGCATCAAATTCAAGGTTTTCAAAATTTACCTTGTACTGCAAGTTGTAATCTTCGCAAGGTACATTTATCTTGTCAAAAACATCATTCTGAGCTACACTATCAAATACACCCAAATCAATTCTACTAAACTGACGAGGGAATGTGCGAACAGATGAATCTTCTACTACTTGAACACTAAAGCAAGTGTAGATATTGTCTTTCTTGACATTAACATTGAACTTAGTCATTGTACCGGAAAATTTAATTGTTTCCATTTTATTACTCCTTGTAAATATCTGTTATCGTAAAAATGTATTCAGTTTGTGTTCTTTCAATTTCACGAATCTTCAAATTGTAATCTTCACATACTTGGTTAGCCTCTGCTATACAGTGGTTTTCAAGTAATGCGATATACAATTCTTGTGGAATATCCTTAGAACTTTTATTAATTATTTTGTAAATCAAATCTGCAGGCATTTTTACCTCTTAATTGTTGAATCAAATATAAAAAGAAAAACACCCCATTTCGGGGTGTTGTAAAATTTGTTTTACAATGAACTTTATTCAAAGAATCCATCCAAAGTAACAACATCTTCAATATCAATGGTATCTTTTTCGCCAATCCATTTCTTGACCTTGAACATACTTTCAATTACTGGCAAGAATGTTTTTCGGAACATTAATTCATAGTCAATTTCAAACATTTCATTAAATTCCTTCGGCCATTTACCAATAAATGCGATAGCTTCAATGTTGTTTCTATTGTTTGGCTTTACATACAAGTAGTTAAACTTCGTACCGTTTACAATAGGTGTATATGGTAGCTTGTGCTTTGCTACAATGTAATTGTAAGCCAATGAAACCTTGCTTTGGAAAATACCGCCAACATTTTGATAGTTGAATCCTTCTTGAACATACTTTTCAATAGGTTCGGTTACATACTTGTTATAATCACTAATGGACTTTCTACCACAAATTTCTTCAAGTTTTTGTTGCTTAAATTCTTCAAAAGCCTTAATGATGAACTTCTTAGAATCTTCGTAACCTTGACCGGCACAAATATCAAATGCCAACTTTTCATCAGCTTCCTTACAAAAGTCTGGGGCATCACTTCTCTTAATAGGAACACCCATAATCTTGTGCTTTGGCTTGGTGAATGGATATTTGTCACCTTCACTATCAATTACAGCACCAATGTAAAGTTTCTTTGCGAAACAGAACATATTGCTAAAGATATTTTCACGGTTGAACTTGATTTTGTTTGTAGTCTTTGACTTGGCTGCTCTTATTTCCAATACCTTGTTAAAGAAATTTTGTAGAATGTTTTCAATATGTTGATAAACTTCTCTCTTTTCATCTTCGGTATTGAAACTTACACCTTCATTGACCAATCTTTCAATGGCTTCATTGAAACAAAGATAAACGGAGTCGGTATCATTATGGACAGCCATAACATCACGATTCTTACAAACTAATGGTGTCTTGTCCTTGAATGTAAGACCAAATTCTTTTTCCAATTCACCGATAAAGCCCTTGGTTGGGTAATAATCGTTAATTGACTTAGACAACCAATCTCTAAGGGTAACACGGGCACATCTAGTAATGGCTCTTGCACAGTCAATATCATACAAGTGGAATGAACTTGTTAGACATACACCATACATTGAGTTAATAATAATCTTCTTAACACCCTGTCTAGCATCGTAAAGGTCTTCTAAGTCCTTATTGCCATCCTTGTGTGCTTGTTTCTTCAAGTCCTTATAGTGCTTTCTTTCATCAAACACCATCTTTACTAGGTTAGGCAAAATGGCATCTGTTGTGCGTTTAAATCCAAGTTCATTAATATCTGTTGGAATAACTTCACCGCTATTAATTTGTTCTAATGTTGGGTGAATTACCTTGACTTCTGGTGAAATGTTGAACTGCATAATGTGGTGTGGATATGATGATGTAATATCAAATGACATACAATTATCGTATCGTCCTGGAAAGTCATAGCAATATCCAGCCTTAATAGCAAATTCATCAAAGCTAAATTTGCCATCTTCCCAATAGCAGTTTTGATAATATGTTTGACCATTGGTAGTTACTTTGTAACATTCTTCATTATGCCACCAGTCTATATGGTGGTCTTTTCTATCATTCATCAATTTATTTTGTTTGTGAATGAACTTTAGAATGTAACCTTCGGTAGTTGGTACTTTTTGGAACACCTTATCTAAGGTTGTAACACAATCATAGGCATATTCAATAATGAGTGCGAACAACTTTAATTTCTTTTCAAGTTTTACAAGCAACAATACGTCCTGAACATTATATTCAGTGAATAGGTTGAAATTTTCCTTGTAAATTGTATTGATAGTTCCTTCATATTCCAACTTGCCTTCACCTAATTCAAGGTGTGTAATATAGTTCAATGAATAGGATGGGAGTGGGTCATGTTTAGCAAAAGTTATATACAAATCCATATAATCGTGATGTAATAGACCAGGAATTTCGTAGGTTTCACCTCTTTTTGAACCCGTCAATCTATCGGTAACATCTTGCTTAATTGGTGCTTTTGCTACTGGTGATAGTTTGTTTTCAATAGGCTTTTCTATACCAAGTTTTTCACGAATATTCTTAATACGATTGACAATGTAAGGCACGTCAAACAATTTGGAGTTCCATCCAGACCAAAGGTCAAATGCTTGCTTGTCAAACCATTTCAACCAATCTGTAATCAATGCTGTTTCATCGTCAAAGCCCCTAAAGTTCTTGACAATAGGGTTATCACCTGTATAATGACCTAAGCCCCAAGTGTATGTTTGGTCGGTCTTTGAAGACCAACAAGTAATCAAGTTGATAGGAACTTCAGCCTTTTCAGCATAAGGGAATCCTTCAATCTTGTAAAGGCTTGACTTGTTAAATTCTACCCAAAGATTTGTTTTTTCATCAAATACTTTTGGATTTAGTTTAATGAATCTTGAATCAATTTTCTTATAAACTATTTCCTTTTCTTCTCCGGGCGTCTTGATACTTTACAATGTAATCATCTGAATAAAGACCACCACCGGCGGTTTCAATATCAAATAAGCAAAAATTCCACTTGGATAAATCTACTTCCAACTTTTCATTATCATACACGGAGTGCATATACTTGACTTCTTCTTTCAAGTCACTTTCAGCAACAGGTGTATTAGCTTTCTTGTAAACATCTACAGTTTTCTTGTCATATTTTGTCTTACGAATCATTGGTACACCATACAAGTCTTTCATAGGTGATTTACCCGTTGGGTCTTTTACCCAATAATCCTTTTCGTAAGGTATCTTCTTATAATGTGTATCTGCAACAGTTCTTAAATAAATTGACTTTGATAACTTGTCATAAAAACAATGCTTGTATGCTTCCATTTAAAACCTCTAAAAATATGCTCCAAATATAACAAAGACTGAACTATGTATTTAGTCCAGTCTTTTTTAAGTTTTCGCTAAACTTTATTTTTGGTTTTCGCCTGTAAGGTCAATGCAATTTGGATTATCTTTGTTAAGATTTTCCAATCTTTCTATTTCATCAGGCTTTGCCTTGCCTTCATCTTCAAAGTCAAAATCTACTTTAATTTGTTCTTCACCTTCTTTATTTTCAAACAAATTATTAGCTTCACAAAGTTTTTCTGGTGCTTCCCTCTTCAAAATATCTTCAGCTTCATCATCAATATCTTCAATATTTGATGTGGTCAAATGTTCACCCTGCATAAGGGAGTTCATCTTCAAGGCATCTTGACAAATTTGGTTTTCTTCATCTATATGGTCAAGTTTAGCCAAAATAGCATTTGCAGCATCCATTACATTAGTTTCAGCATACTTTTCTGTATATTCATTAAGTTGTTTGTAAACTTCATCAAGTTTCTTGTTCAAACCCTTAATTTCTTCTACACATTCTGGAGTAATCTTCCAAGAAATATCAATAGGAACTTTCTTATAGGTAAGAATATCTTTTACTGTTTCAAATGTAATTTCATTACAATTAATGATTTTCTTTTTCATCGTATCACCTCACTTAATTCTTTAA
>JAGCEE010000132.1 GCA_017650795.1 Clostridia bacterium
AATGAAATACGGAGATGTTATTACTCTTACATCGGTTGCCTCTTTTAACAAAGATTATTCTGATGTGACTCATTGGTATTTATACAACGACAACGCAACAGACACACATGGTCAAAAAATTGTGTTTAATCCAGAACTTTTAATAGAAAATTACAAGAATTATAGTATCTCTTGGGAGTTTACAGAAGATTGCAGATTATTCAAAAATAACACCGGAGCAGAAAAATTTAATATGGATTTGTTTGGTGGGGAAAATGAGCCAGAGTATCAATTTATAGTTATATTTGAAAAAAGCGTAAAAGAAATAGAAATTGAATTAAAATTTGAAACAAACGAAGTAATAAACAAAAAAATAGCAAGCATTTCAATAGATAACAATCCAGAGAGGATTACATGGAACGAAGAAAGAGGTTGCTACGTGGCAAAAATCAATTACAGCGCAGAAACCGAACACACAATTAAGTTGATCGGTGTAGAAACTGGTTATGAGTTTGATTCTTGGCAATATGGGCTTGGAAAATTATCATCAGGGGATGATGATTTTAGTGGTGTTTTTGAAATACCGGCAAGTATAGAAGAAGATAATGATACAGACATTATGAAAATTTATTGCGTATTTAAAGAGAATGCGGACGATTTTGGTGGCGGTTTGCTTTGGCTTTGGATAAGCCTTGGTGGTGTGGCATTTGTAGGTGCTTTAACCATTATTATTGTAGCAATTCGTCGCCGAGGTGGTGGAGTTGGCAATAGTGGTGTAAACACAAAAAGGTATTATTACTAATAAGCAAAAAAAATGTGAGAAAAATCACATTTTTTTAATTAAACTCTTTACAAAATCAATATGTATATGATATAATCTCACAGTCTTTAAACAAGGGGGTTCGAGTTTCCTCTGACGGCCATCTTTGTTTTTAGCGTAAAATGATAAATGGAGGTAAAATATGAATAAAGAAGTTAAGCAAGAAATCATTGCAAAATACAAGCAATCAGAGAATGATACAGGTTCTGCTCAAGTTCAAATCGCTCTTTTAACACAACGTATTAAAGAACTAACAGAGCATTTAAAAAACAATCACAATGATAATCACTCTCGTAGAGGCCTTTCTATGCTAATTGGTCAAAGAAAATCTTTCTTAAAGTACTTAGAAGAAAGAGATATAGATGCATTCAGAGCTCTTAAAAAAGAATTAGGAATTAGATAGTCAAAAAAACAATAGGGGAAGTTTTTCCTTTTTTTGTTGTGTAAATTTTGTTTTAAGTGTAAGTTAGAGAGGATATAATTTAAAACAAACAATGTTTGCCCTTTAATTAAAAAGATTAAGGAGAATTATGGAAAAATTAGGTAGAACTTTTGAAACCGAAATTGGTGGAAAAAAAGTATTAGTAGAAACAGGCAAATACTGTGAACAAGCTAATGGCTCTTGCATCGTTAGATGTGGAGAAACTGCTGTCATGGTAAATGTCACAATGTCAAAAGAACCAAGAGATGGAATAGATTTCTTCCCACTTGGTGTAGATTTTGAAGAAAAAATGTATTCTGTTGGTAAAATTCCAGGAGGGTATAAAAGAAGAGAGGGAAGACCAACCGATAAGGCAATTTTAACATCAAGACTTATAGACCGTCCACTTCGTCCTCTTTTCCCAAAAGGCTTTTTTAATGATGTATCTGTAGTTGCAACTGCACTTTCTGTTGACCCAGATGTTGCAATAGAACCTCTTGCAATGCTTGGTTCATCAATAGCACTTACTATTTCTGATATTCCTTTTCAGGGGCCAACAGGCTCGGTTCAAGTAGCATATGTTGATGGTAAATACATCTGCAATCCAAACGAGGAAGAAAGAAATAAGTCACTTATGCACTTAACTGTAAGTGGAACAGCAGAAGCAATTTTAATGGTTGAAGCTGGTGCAAATGAAGTCAGCGAAGCAGAAATGCTGGATGCAATCATGTTTGCTCATGAAGAAATAAAGAAGCAAGTTGCTTTTGAGTTAGAAATTAAAAAAGAAATTGGCAAACCTCTTGCGGATATTGCTGTTTATCATGTAGAAGATGAAATAGACGCAGCGGTTAGAGAATATGCAACCCAGATGTTAAAAGATGCATTAAACAATTTTGATAGACATGAACGTCAAGAAGCTCAAGATAAGGTTGATGCCGATGTTAAAGCACACTTTGCTGACATATTCCCAGATTGTGAACGTCAAATTGGTGATGTGCTCTATAAAATGACAAAAGAAATTGTTAGAGCAAAAATAATAAACGATGGTGTACGTCCAGACGGAAGAAAATTAACCGAAATTAGACCAATCTGGTGTGAGCATGGTATTCTTCCAAGAGTACATGGAACAGGTGTATTTACACGTGGTCAAACACAAGTAATAACAACCTGTACACTTGGCTCAATAGGAGATGCACAAACAATAGAAGTTTTAGACGAGGAAGAAGAAGAAAAAAGATATATTCATCACTATAACATGCCAGCATATGCAACAGGTGAGGCAAGACCAATAAAATCACCAGGCCGTAGAGAAATTGGTCATGGTGCCCTTGCAGAAAGAGCACTTGTTCCGGTAATTCCTTCTGAGGAGGAGTTCCCATATGTTATTAGGCTTGTAAGTGAAGTAGTATCTTCTAATGGTTCATCATCAATGGCATCTACTTGTGGCTCAACACTTGCATTGATGGATGCTGGTGTTCCTATAAAAGCGCCAGTTGCTGGTATTGCTATGGGCTTAATAAAAGATGAAGCAAGTGGCAAAGTTGCAGTTATGAGTGATATTCAGGGACTAGAAGATTTCCTTGGCGATATGGACTTTAAAGTCACTGGAACAGCAAAGGGAATTACTGCTATCCAAATGGATATAAAGATTAAAGGAATTGATAAAAACATTTTAACTACTGCTTTAAATCAAGCAAGAGATGGCAGAATGTTTATTATGGGAAAAATGCTTGAATGTATTCCAGAGCCAAATAAGAGCCTTTCAAAATATGCTCCAAAGATTATCACATTTAATATAAATCCAGAAAAAATCAAAGATGTTATTGGTTCTGGTGGAAAAACAATAAATAAGATTATTGATGAAACCGGTGTAAAAATTGATATTGATGATGATGGTAGAGTATTTATTGCAACACCAAACGAAGATATGGCACAAAGAGCAAAAGAAATAATACTTAACATTGTCACAGATATAGAAGTTGGACAAAAATACACAGGAAAAGTCGTTAGAATAATGTCTTTTGGTGCATTTGTAGACCTTGGCGGTGGCAAAGAAGGAATGATTCACATTTCTAAACTTTCTGACCAAAGAGTAAAAATGGTTGAAGATGTTTTAAATCTAGGTGACGAAGTAGTTGTAGAATGCATCAAAATTGACGATAAAAACAGATGCGATTTTAAACTTGTTGAGAAAAAATAATAATTATAAAAAATGTCAAAAATTAGTATTTTTGGCATTTTTTTTTAGGAAGTAATGATTAACATTGCTGAAACGAGTATTTTTTATGTTAAGCCAAGAATATCAGGAGTAAACGAGGTGTTTTATTTTCCTTGACCATATAAGAGTAATACGAATTTGCTTTCACTTTATTAAAAAAACGCATTATTAAATATTTTTAAAATAAATTAATATAAATATGTATATAAAATTGTAGAATTATAAAATGTTGACAAAAATATATAAAATATGCTAAAATATTAGTATCATAAAAATGATATTTATATAAGGGGGATAATATGGAAAGAAAAAGAATTTATTATTTTATTCTATCAGTTTTAACTGTTGCACTTTTAGCTCTTATGACTTTTAATAGATTAAATTTAATTGGAGATTGGATTGATTTAACTCAGTATGGTGACCTTATTGATTATGCAACGGCTTGGGGCCCAATGATACTATTATGTTTGTTCGCATTTGGAAGTTTATTTGGAAAACTATTGTCAAAAATATTATTTGTATTCTTATTGCTTTTACTTGTAGTATTTACGTTAAGTGTTTTTGCACCAGACCTAATAACAAGTATTATCAAACCAGCAGCAACAGCATGTATTAGTGGGATAGGTATTTAATGAAAAAATTATTTATCATAGACGGTAATAGTTTAGCAAACAGGGCTTTTTATGCAATCCCTATGCTTGCAGATTCAGACGGCGTTTATTCAAACGCCGTTTTTGGATTTGTAAACTGTATTATTAAACTTGTTTTAGAACATAAACCAGACTACATCGTTGTTGCATTTGACCATGCACGAAAAACATTTAGAAATGATATTTATGACCAATACAAAGCAACAAGAAAAAAAATGCCAGAAGAATTGGCTATGCAGTTTCCAATATTAAAAAATGTTTTAAACGCTATGAACATAAAGTGCATAGAACAATCTGGAATAGAGGCAGATGACATTATTGGAACTATTGCAAAACATTCTGATTGCAAAAACTATATAATAACAGGCGATAGAGATAGCCTGCAACTTATTGACGATAATACTAGCGTTTGGTTAACTCAAAAGGGTTTAAGCAATATTAAAGAAGTTAGCAAAAGCAATATTAAGGAATTATTTGGTTTTACTCCAAGTGGTGTAATAGATTTTAAGGCGCTTGCTGGCGATACATCCGATAATATTCCTGGTGTTATTGGTATAGGTGAAAAAACAGCCATCGATTTATTAGATAAGTATGGCGATATAAACAATTTATACAAACATATAGGCGACATATCATCTAAAACACAACAAAAACTAATTGATGGTAAAGAAAACTGCTATATGAGCTATGAGCTTGCTACAATAAAAACAGACTGTGAAATTGATTACAATTTAGAAGATTTTGTTTATGACTTTCCATTTAATTATGAAACACGAAAATACTTTGAAAAATATTCTTTTAAAATATTGCTAAAAAAAGACTTTTTATTTAAAAACGATGCACTTATAAATAAAAATGTTGAAATAAT
>JAGCEE010000133.1 GCA_017650795.1 Clostridia bacterium
AACAGTAATAAGATGTTTTAAATCCTATTTGTTATCTCCTTTCTAATTACATTTTCACATACAAAGAAAGTTTATAAATGCAAAATAAAAGCAATTATAAAAGTATCATAGCTTTATATAATTGCATTTCATAATATTTGTTGAATAAATCTTTTAATTTTCTTATTTCATAACCTATAGTTCTTTGGCTTGCACCGATTTCCATACTTATCTTAACAATAGTTTCTTTTTTAAGTACCATATCAAGGATTTTTATTTGTTCTTCGGTCAATGACACGTTTTTTATAAAATCATCGTATATTGCCTTTATTTTAAGTTTTTCGATCATAATACCACCAACTTGCGACATATAATACACTATTTTTATGCAATTAGAATGCAAACATTTGGCAAAAAATGGCAAATTATGGTAAATAATGGCAAAAATAGTCTTAAAAAAAATATTTGCTTACTTTTTTATAAATTTCTTGTTTTCGATTGGTAATTGTGCGTTGTGAATAACCGGTTTTAAGTATTATTTCTTTGTTTGGCTCGCCTTTTAAACACAAATCTAATATTGTCTTCTCTTTTTTACTTTCTTTTAATAAACCCTTTTTTATAATCAAATCGTAGGCTTCCTGTGGCATATCAAAAGAATAATGCGGCTTTTTCATCACAAAATCCCTCCTATCTCGTTTGTTAGTTGGGTATTATATACGCAAAATTATATTATTGCAATAAAAAAAGTGCCGAAGCACTACTTATTTTAAATACCCTGTCGGTTTTATTTTCCAGGATTTCGATTTTTCATATAATTGATGAAGATAACTATTACCGCCAAGATGAAAATATCTCTCACATTTTTCTTGCCAAGATATAGCTAAATAATCTTCAACTTCTTCCATTTCATTATAAATATAAAACTTGCTTGCAAGATCGCTTCGCATATCATAAAGTTGGTTTTCTTTTAACTCTTTAAACTCTGCAAGAATTGTATCTTTCTTACCTTTATAGTTTTTTACAACACTTACGCAATATCCTAAAATACCACTTACGGCAAAGGTTATTATTGTGTTTATTATTGATTGCATTATAATATCCCTTTCTTTTTACTCTTACCTAATAAATTATAACACCAAACTTATTTTTTGACAAACTACCTCGTTTTACGTTCGTTATCTTTTAATTTTTTCATCATTTCAATCATAAAATATTTTTTGTTATCAAGCACTGATCCGCACTTTAAGCAGGTTCCGTAATGATTAAGTCTGCCCTTTTCGTTGTTATACTTACACTTTGGGCACTTAATATATGTCTTTCTTAAAAAATCTTCTTTACTTGTTTTAAACTTTCTCATTTTACCTCCTTCTATCTTTATAACAATTTTAATACATTTTATGTTTAATTGCAATAAAAAAAGAACTACTTTACTTTAGTTCTTCTATATCCACTTACACGCAATCTATCTGCTTTAGTACGAAGCCCGCTTATTTTGCTTAACTTACGATATTTTTGTGTAAGTTGTGTTATATTTTTTTGTGCTTCACCAACTAGTGCGTCGTTGCCACTTGCTTTTGCAAGTATTTGTATATCTTTTTGCTCTCGTATTTTTCGTTCAAGATTTCTTTGTAATTGTGTGCCCTCATAATTAGTGTAGTGCTTGCCGTCTAACTCAAAACCTTTTTCGTTATCATCAATTATTTGTTGTAGTTTTTCGTTTGTATATTCTGGCTCGCTCACACCAAGAATAATAGGGAATATTGTGTGATAACAATTGTATTCGCTTATTGAACGTCTGTCATGCCCTGTTTCATCTGATACAGCTGGAAACAAAATGCCATCATAACTTTTTGCGTCTTTGTCATTTTGAAACTTATCAAACTCCTCGTTACTAAATTGTCTTCCTTGTACAAGCGCATGATCGGGAGCGGGGTTTAAATGCACACTTATTTCCACACCATCACTATCGAACTCTTGCCCATATATCTTTTGGTTTTCGTTGTGCAAGTTTCTTAATCCGTCTTTTAATTGCATTCGAACGGCACTATCAAGTCGCATGTTTCTGCCGCTTTCAAACTCCACAGTTCTTATCCCGTTGCCGCCAATATCTTTCAAAATATTTTGCATTGCGTTGTCAAAGGTTTCTTTGCCTGTGCTTACATTCAAAAGAGCTTCGTCCAAAACTTTAATATATGTATCTCTTAAATTAAAAAACTCATCATTTATTACATAGCCTATTACGTTTGTTCTTGTAAAATTATACATTTGCTGTTTAGTAATGCTTGCAAGTGCCATGGTTTGCGTTTTTAGGGGTGTATTTGCTTCAAAAGGGGTAAAGGCAATATTTTTATACTCGTAAAAGTTTTTGTAAAAATTTTGGTCTCTTTTGGCATAATTTTTAAATATTTCATCTATGTCTTTAATATTTAAGTTCGTTTGCTTCGCAATTTCTTTAACGATTTTATCATAATTACCGCCATATTTTAACATTTGTACAAGTTGATGTGCTTGCGTCGGCGTTAACTCTTTTATTTTTTTAATAGAAGAACCAATGCTTACTAAAAAACTTGCATTGGCTTTTTCTATTCTATCAACTAGTCTTTCAATTATTAATTCTATTTGTTCTTCGGTTATTTGTTTTGCCATAGGTTTCACCTACCTGCCTAATTTTCTAATTTTTTTTTTGCTATCAAAATTAATGTATTTTATATTTTGCAATCCCTTTTCTTTGTCCCATACAAATGTTTGATATTTTTGCGTTGCACCTATAAATCTTTCTTCATAGTGCCATTGATCTGTGGCGGTTGGACTTCCAACCCTTCTTGTTATTATACCACTATCGTCATCAACAACAACCTCTTTGTGCAAGTGCCCTAAATGAAGCTCCCTAAACGTTGTTTTTCCCCATTCCTCATAAAACTCTGCAGGTATTGATTTTATTAACCTTTTCAAGTTGCTATCGCCGTGTGAAAAGAATATGCCACACTTACCCCATATAAAGCATTGCACATC
>JAGCEE010000134.1 GCA_017650795.1 Clostridia bacterium
AAATCCGACAAAACGTTTGAATATCGCAACAAATTAACACTGTATTTATCTGATAAAAATGTACTTGGTTTTTATGAAAAAAAATCTAAAAATATTACACCAATAAATAATTGTCTGCTTGTTGATGATAATTTTAATAATTTAATTAAAATAATAAATAAATTTTTAATAATAAACAAGAATTTTGCTTTAAATTTAAACGGTGTTGCAATTAGAGAGGTTTTTGATTGCAATAAAAAATGTAAGTATTATTTGATCAATTTAATATTAAAAAACAAATTAGAATTAAAAGAATTTGATAATTATTTAAAAACCAATAAATTAAAGTATTCACTATATTTTTGTGTAAATAAAGAATCAAATATTCCAAAATATCCTTGCACGTTTTTTGGTGGAACAAAAGAGATATTGCAGGAAGAATTTGGTATAGTTTTTCCAATATATCCAATGTCTTTTTTACAAGTAAACAATGAAATAAAAAAACAAATATACTTAGATGTTTTAAATGAAATAAAACAAAATGATGTTGTGCTAGATGCTTATTCAGGCGCAGGGCTTCTTTCTGCAATTATTTCAAAAAAGGCAAAAAAAGTTTTTGCTGTTGAGATAGATAAAGATGCAAACATGGCAAGTAGCAAATTGCAACTTTTAAATAATATAAACAACATGGCATCTTTGCAGGGAGATTGTGCATATGTTGTTCCTAAACTTGTAAAAAGTGAAAAACTAAACACAATTATTTTGGACCCAGCAAGGAAAGGTGCAGACAAAAAAACTCTTTTAGCAATATCAAAAAGCAATGCACAAAATGTTATTTACATTTCTTGTAATCCATCAACACTTACAAGAGATTTGTGTTTGCTTGTGGGTGATTATGAAATTAAATCAGTTCAACCATACGATATGTTTCCTCAAACATCAGAGGTGGAAACAGTAGTAAAATTAACTAAAAGAAAATAATAAAACAAAAAGGAATTGCTATATGGAAGATTGGAGAGATAGAACAATAAAACTAATAGGCAAAGAACAAGTTTATATTCTAAATAATTCTAATATAATTGTATTTGGTGTGGGCGGAGTTGGTGGCTTTGCAATAGAAGGCTTGGTTCGTGCTGGCATTGGTAATTTTACAATAGTAGATAATGACGTTGTATCTTTAACCAATATAAATAGACAGATAATTGCAACTTGCTCTACGATTGGAAAAGACAAAACAGAAGTTATGAAACAAAGAATTTTGGATATAAATCCAAATGCAAAAGTAAATGCAATAAAAGAATTTGTGACGCCATATAACATAGATAAATTTAACTTAAAACAATTTGATTTTATTGTTGATGCAATAGATAATATCACGGCAAAAATAGCACTTGCAAAATATGCAGAGGATAATGGTATAAATATTATTTCCTGTATGGGAACGGGAAATAAAGTATGTCCAGAAATGTTTGAAATTTCTGATATTTATAAAACCTCAGTATGCCCACTAGCAAAGGTTATGCGCAGGGAGTTAAAAGAAAGAGGTGTAAAACATTTAACTGTTTTATATTCAAAGGAACAGCCGTTTGCCGACAATAGTTCTAGGACCCCAGCAAGCATCAGTTTTTCGCCAAGCATTGCGGGGTTAAGAATTGCAGAGTATGTTATAAAACAAATAATTATGCAAAATAACGAATAAATATAAACAAAGGCGGCACAAAAGTATCCATGTCTTTTATTATAATTATTACATTAAACTTGTTATATATGTTTCTAAATCTTGATTGTAATCAGATTTAATCAAACAAATATTTTCTTTCGCACTTGTAAATCCATTTATT
>JAGCEE010000135.1 GCA_017650795.1 Clostridia bacterium
ATTTTCCAAAAGTCCAACAATGCCACATTGCAAGAAAAATAAAAACAACTGAAAGAACAATTTGCAACAAATTGAAAGAACTAAAAGAATTGGGATTTTTTGATTATAAGGCAATTTTCAGAGATAAAAATGGCTTTACTACAACACAATTCAATTTAACGGATAAAGCATTAAAATATATCAATGAAGAAATTGAAATTGAGCCATCAAATGAAAATGCCATGAATGAACAATTAAACGCAAATTCAGATTTTAATTTGAAAGAAGAATCACAATACAAAATAGAAGCAGAAACAAAGCAAATTGAAACAGCAACAATAAAGCCATCAATCCAAATTGAAAAGGAAATAATAAAGCCATCAACGGAAATTGAAAACCAAATCAATATGAGTGAAATTTTAGATACGGATTTAGTCTTTAATATGGATTTGGATTTAGAGCCAAAAGAAGCAGAACAAACACAAGAAGAACAAGCCCCAATAATTGAGGATTTGCCATATAATGAAAGCAACAAAATAGACATTGCAAAAATTCAAAATACAATTGTCAATTATTATCAAAATGCAAGGGATAACAACAACGGAAAAACAAGAAGGTTATTTGACGGAATTGTTTCTACATATCCATCAATCAATTATTTAAGAGGAAACCTCCACCAATGGAGCAAGGAAATGAAACAGCAATATAAAGCCTCCAATATTCCTTTAGTTAGTGTTTCAGTCCTTTTCAATGAGCAGGAAAAACAAAGGACAAAAAGCAATATCAAACAATATACAAATATCATTGCCATTGACATTGATAAACAAGACAATGAAACGGACATGGAAATAATAAGAAATAGAGTTTGCAATATGCCATTTGTGTTTTATTGCTCCAAGTCCGTAAGCGGTGAAGGGCTTTTTGCATTGGTCTATTTAGATGGTACTTTAGCAGATTTTGAAGCCCATTATTTGAGCCTTGAGGACTATTTCAGAAACAAAGGCATTATCATTGATAAACAATGCAAAGACGCAACAAGATTAAGATATTGCACCCAAGATGATGAATTTTATATAAATCCAAAAGCGTGTATTTATAGCGGCTTAAAATACAAGACATTACCCAATGAAATAAAAAATAATAAAAATATCAATACTAAACAAACTTTTTCCCAATTACATACTATTTATAATTGTGAAAATGATATAGAAAACGGTCAAAATATGGCAGAATTAGAAGAGGAAAAGAAGTTGAAAAAGGTGCTTAAATGGTGCAAGGAAAGCAATATAATAATAAATCCAAGTCACAAAGAAACGCTTTTAATTAGCAAGGCTTTAAGCAATGATTTGGGCTTACATGGATTTTATTATTTGAAAGAATTTGCAGCCATCAAACACGGTGAAAATTTAGATTGTGCCAAATATGAAACACTTTATTTGAATGACCTAAAGACAAAGACAAATTTACATATACCAACAATTTTCCAACTTTACAAAGACGCAAAAGGAATTGAAAAGATAGATTGGAATTTAGAATAAAAATAACAAATAATTAAACAATTAAAGTATGAAAAACAACGCAGAAACAAAAGTAAAATTTAGCCTTAAAGAGTTTGCAGAAAACCAAGAAAAAAGAGAATTAAGCGGCATTTATAAGGATATGCAAGAGGAAGCATTAAGCACATTTAAGGCAATGGGATTTAATTGCACGGACGCAAATTTGATTGATAAAAGGGGCTTAATTGCAGATGCTATCTATAAGGTTGACGGACAATTACAATATCAAAGTAATGATTTCAAAGACCTTAATTTTAAGTCCACCATCTTACAAAATTGTGAAACCTTCAACAATATGGTGAGTAATTTATCAGTCCCAATTATAGATGATACAAACCCGCAATGGTTAGATGAAACCGCCACATTATCAACGGAAACTCCTAATGTTGGCAGCGTGAAATTTTTCCCAAAAAGACTATCAACTAAATTGAATGTTTCAAAGATGGTCACTAAACAAAGGGTCACGGATTATGATGTTATTTCAAACATTAATTCAAATTTGGAAAACAAACTTATAAGTTCAATTTTCACCTATAACCACACACAATATGAGCCTGAAGGCATCTTTAATAATACCAATTTGGCGGGCGGTTATACGGATTTGGATGATATAGTTGAATTGGCTTATAATGTACAAAAACACGGTGCAATAGGTTGTTATATAATCAGCCCAAAAGCCAAAGCAATGATATTGGAAGAAAACAAAGAAGCCTTCAACGGTGACAAGTTTTTAGGAGAAAGTTATATAATTAATCCACTTATGGAAGATGGAATTATTGCCTATGTGGATTTGTCAAAGTTGGCAGTTTGCAGTTGGCAATTTGTTGATTTAACAATAGACAATATCACACTATCAACAAGCGGACAAGATATTTACTACTTGACAGGATATTATGATTTCAAACTTTATAAAGATTGTTTTTGCAGTTGGTTGCAAATGGATAATTCAAGCGCAAACGGCAACGGATAAAGAACTAAAATTCAAAGCAGAAACAAAGAAAATGAGGATGTTAGAAAGTGCGGTCAAGGGCTAAAAATTTGTTTCTGTGGGGGGAGGTGAGGCAACAGCCTCCCCCACTTTTTCAAATAAGAATCACAAACACAAATACACAATGAATGAGCCTATTACATTAACTATAATGTTTGCGTTGTTTGGTGCTTATTTAATATGGGGTGAAGACATCAAAGAACGCATAAAGAGAATAAGAAACAAATAAGAAACTACTAAGTTATGAAGAAAGAACCCATTAAAAAGAGATACTATTATTTCAATGGAAAGAATATTGAAGAAATAACGGAACAAACAAAGGAAAGACTACTTTGCAAATTGGAATTTGAAACTTATAAGAAACTCCGCAAATTGGAAAATAAATACTATAATTTCAATTTATATGGCAGCAATTAGGGACGCAATATTTGAGTATATAGGGGAAAGACACTACCCCAAATTAAGACAAAAATACTATGAGGAACAATTACAATATGAAATAGAACTCCGTGAAAACATCACCAAAAAGCAATTAGGAGGCATCAACCTAATTAAATGAAACGGAGTTATAAAGAGCCATCATTTATTTGGTGGCTTTTTTTGTTTCCCAATGATGGGGGGGGGGCATCATTAAAATATTTGTTTGGCTTGTAAACCCCAACCGCCCTCCGTTTTTCACACACGGAAAATTTCAAACTTTGTCAAGGTCTAAAAGAGCCTATAAAAATAGTCAAAATTTCCAAGGTTAGAAAATCCATGTATAAGAGAAAAAGACCGTTTGGCATTTCAATTTTAGTTCTAAATTTTCCACTTTTTTTGACGCTTTTTTCTATGTGCAATTTCAATTAAAATTCAGTGCAATTTGTGAATCTAACCCCCAAAAACCTATACACGGAAATTTAGAACTTTTCCAAATAAGAAAATAGGCATTGAAAATCAATAAATTAAAATAAACAACAACCATTAACCACTTATAAGAGGTTGAATTTTGTTGCTTAAATACGGAAAATTTGCCTATCTTTGCCGCAGTTTAACGCAAAAATAAGGTAAAAATGGAAAGAAAATGTATTTGTTTGGTCCGTGTATCAACGGAAATTCAAGACCTCAAACAACAAACGGAGGAGGTAGTAAAATTGGCAAAACTCCACGGATTTAATGAAGTGGGAAAAGACATCATTACAATAGAAAATAAAGAAAGTGGTGTAAAACTAAAAGAGGAAGAACGGCAAGGATTAACGGAAATGAAACAATTGATTGAAGCAGACCCAACAATAACACATTTGTTTGTTTATGAAATTAGCCGTATAAGTAGGAAGGCGGAGGTTGTTTTCTCCATCAGAAACTATTGCCAAGAAAACCACATACAAATTATAATTTATAAGCCTTCAATAATGGTATTTAAGGAGGATTGGACATTAGATGAAAACGCAAATTTAATGTTTTCAATCTTTTCAGCAATGGCAGAAAATGAGGGCTTTATAAGGAAAGAAAGATTTGCAAGGGGCAAAAAGAATGCCGCAAATTTAGGTAAAAGAACGGGCGGACTTTTGCCTTTTGGGTACACGGTGGATGAGGATAATATGATAATTGAAAACAAAGAAGAGTCCAAGATTTTGCGGGAAATTTACGCAGACATGGCAAGCGGTAAATATTCAGTAAAGAAACTTTGGAATGAGTACAAAGAGCAAGGATTTGAAATGAAATATGGCACATTTTTCAGAATGTTGAAATATAGTCCTTATATTGGGATAATGCCAAAGCGTCACAAATTAGAAAAGAAAATGCCCATTATTTTAGATAAAGAACTATTTGACAAAGTTCAAAAAGTAATGGCGGAAAATGTCACCAACAAAAGCAAGGAAAGCAAGCACAATTATTTAGGAAATAAGTTGGTACTTTGCCCACATTGCGGAAGGCATTTAACCATCAACAAAAGCACTTATAAATGTTTTTGTAACGGTGAAGAAAGCCCATATATTAAAACCTCCGTGATGGATGGTTTACTTTGGAGTTTGGCAAAGTTTGAGGAAATAGTCTATTTGGCAACGGACACGGAAAGCAAAGTAAATGAAATAAATAAGGAAATCAGCGTTTTGGAATCAAAGTTGAAGAACGCAGAGGAAAGCGGCACAAATATAGACCAAAGGAAGGAAAGAATTTTCACCTTATTTGAAATGGGCAATATAAATGAAAAGCAAATGAAAATGAGGCTTGAAAAAGTGGAACAAGAAGACCAAGAAAGACAAAAGCAAATAGCAGAATTTAAGTCAAGAATCACAGCCAAAAAACAGCAATTAAAAGACATCAATTCAAAAGCAGATACAACGGACATAATAAACAATGCCTTTGATATGGTGGAAAGTGTAGATGTTGAAAAAGAAATGCGTCAAATAGTAAGAAGGCACATTTACAAAGTCTATGCTTATAGAGGCAAAGAAAATGATGAAAGATTTGTCACATTGGAATTTGAATTTGTGAACGGCAAAAAGAAAGAGTTTAGATATTATCCATTTTTCAGAAGAAGCCAATTCCAAATTAAGGAAATGACGGAAAACGGCACATTTGTATTTAATCCACTTTTAGACAACCCAATTTATAGGAGCAACGGCAAAATTTATGACCTTTTCACATACAACAAAGGCGGCATCAATTATAATATTGAAGCAGAGCGGGACAAAAAGAGAATTGAAAAAGCCATCAAAAGGAATGAACAAAGAGAAACAGCAAAATAATTGTTGAAATATTGCACAATTGGAATTAATTGTATATTTGCACCCCGTAAACCCATAAATTATAATTGACATGGAAGAATTAGAACAATTAAAAAAGGAAAACCAAACCTTAAAAAACAAGGTGAATGAAATTGCAAGAATTGCAAACAGCATCAACAAAAAGCCATCAATGGTGAGCGTTGAAGAAGTTGAAAAGGTTTTACACATCAATTTGGAAGTGAACCAATACGGCAAAATCACAAAAGCCTATTATGGTGAAAAGA
>JAGCEE010000136.1 GCA_017650795.1 Clostridia bacterium
AAATAATTAAAGAAAATTCAAAATTAAATCAAATTTTAGATGAATTTAATGGCGATTATTTTTGTTTTGACTTAAGAAATAAATTGTTTTTTGCAACTCCAAATGGAGCATATGAGGTTAGTAGTGAAATAACACTGTTCGACAGTGACCCAATAGATTTAGATTCATTCAAGCAAAGAGTAAAGCAAATAGCATTAAATGATAATGTGTTTAAGATTGTATATGATTTAAAAACACATATGCATATATTTGAAACAAATAAAATAAATAACGTATTTGATATAAATTTGGCACAATACTTAATCTCAGGTGGTAATAAGGTAGAAAAAAGATTTGAAATAAATAATTTTTATAATGATTATATAAGTCAAAAACAACAATTAGAACAAAGCAAAATGGCAAGTTTATATAACGATATAGAAATGCCACTTGTTTATGTTTTATATGATATGGAACAACAAGGATTCAAACTAGACATAAATACATTAAGTGAATTAAAAAATCAATATTGGCAAGAAATGAATAGCATAGAACAAGAGATTTTAAGTTATTCTGATAATAAAAGTATTAACTTAAAATCAGCAAAACAGCTTTCGGAATTCTTGTTTAATGAGTTAAAACTACCAGACAAAAACAATAAAAAACATTCAACAAATGTTGAAATATTAAATAGTTTAAGTGAAGCGCATCCCGTAATCCCTCTTATACTAAGGTATAGAAAAGTACAAAAGATTTATTCCACATATATAGAACCATATTTTTCTTTGGTAGATAAAAATGGCATTATAAAAACAATTTTTAATCAAACATTAACTGCCACTGGTAGATTATCTTCTAGCGAACCAAATTTGCAAAATATACCCGTCCGTGATGAAGAGGGAAAGAACCTAAGAAAAATTTTTGTATCTAGATTTGATGGCGGACACATAATGTCGGCAGATTATAACCAAATAGAATTAAGGCTTCTTGCTAATTTTTCAAATGATGCAGATTTAATAAAAGATTATAATAATGGGGTGGATGTTCACAAATCAACTGCAAGTAGGATTTTTAATAAACCTATTGAGCAAATAAATGAATTTGAAAGGCGGGCTGCAAAAACTGTAAATTTTGGAATTATTTATGGAATTTCTTTTTTTGGTCTTTCAAAAAATTTAGATATTCCAGTTGTTGAGGCAAAAAAATTTATAGAAATATACTATAAACAATATCCAAAAACAAAAGCATATTTGGATGGTCTTATAAATTTTGCAAAAGATAATGGTTATGCAATAACTTTATATGGAAGAATTAGAAATGTTCCCGAAATATATAGTAGCAATATGATAACAAGAACATTTGGGGAAAGAGTTGCCATGAATACGCCATTACAAGGCTCTGCCAGTGACATTATTAAACTAGCAATGATTAGGGTGTATAATAGAATTAAAAAAGAAAACTTAAAAAGCAAACTTATTTTACAAATACACGATGAATTGATTGTTGATGTATACCCAGATGAAGAGAACAAAGTAAAAGAAATTTTGGTAAGCGAAATGCAAAATGTATATAAGGGCAGTGTTCCGCTTTTAGTTTCTTGCGGAATGGGCAATACATGGTATGATTGCAAATAAAAAGGACAACTATGAAAACAAAAACTTATTTTAACAATTTAAGATTAGTTGTAAATACAAAAAAGGATACAAACATAGTATCCTTTAATATTTTTGTTGGCATTGGTTCAAAAGACGACCCATCTGGTTCTTATGGCATGGCACATTTTTTAGAGCATATGTTTTTTAAAAGTACAAAAACCAAAAAGTATCAGGAAATACTAAATCAACTAGACAATATGGGTGTTTCACATAATGCATATACTTCTACCACAAAAACATGTTATTATTTTAAATGCATATCTTCCGTGCTTGAACCAAGTGTGCAACTTTTTTCTGAGATGTTTTTTAACACATCATTTAATAGGAATGAGGTTGAAAAAGAAAAGAAAGTAATACTAGAAGAATACAAAATGGATGAGGACGATCAAAGCAAGAAAGCCATAAGTAATGCTTTTGAAAATATATTTTACAACAACGAATTTGGCCATTCAATTATAGGAAATCCTACTTCAATTAAATCAATAACATCTGAAAAACTTAAAAGATTTAAGGAAAAATATTTACCAAGCAGGGTTGTTATCTCTATTTCCGGTAATATCTCTTTTAAAAAGGCAGAAAAACTTGTTAAAAAATATTTTGCAGATAAATTTGGTAAAGAAAAAACCGAAATAGAATATAATAAATACCAAAATATAAATATAAAATCAAAGTATATAGCAAAACAAAAAGACAACAAACAGTCTGTTGTATATATATTATATGACTTTAAAGAACCGGATTTAAAAACTATATCAATGTATAAAATATATTTTTCTATACTTGGAGATGGTTTAAGTAGTAAATTTATGTCAAAAATAAGAAACGAACTAGGCTTGGTGTATGATATAGATGCCGGAGCATCAAGAATGGGTAAAAATTTGATGGGCGAAATAATGTTTGCAACATCAAATGAGTATGTTAAGTTGGCAATTAAGGCTATTAAAGAAATATTGGATTCTTGTGCCAATGGTGAAATAGATAAAGAAGAATTAGAACGAGCAAAGAATAAATTATTAACAAGTATTGCTTTTAGTAATGAAAGCAATTCTAGTATTGCTTCATCAAACGGCTCGTCAATTTTGTCAAAAGGTTATATAAGAACAGATAAAGAAATAGAACAAGAGGTTAATTCTATAACCATACAAGATATAAAAAGAGTTGCAATAGAAGTTGCTTCAAACCAAAATTTTGTTGTTTCTAGTGTTGGAAAATGTAAAAAACAAGATTTAATGTTTTAACTTTTAATTGTGTTTTAATTAGTGATGGTATAGCAAATATATAACTAATAAAAGTATTCATTTATTTCATTTTCTTGCATAGTTAAAGTAAAAATGTTAAAATATCGCCATGAAAAAGTTTTATGCTAAAAAAAATGGCGATTTTTTTGTGTTTGAGGGTGATGAGTTCGCCCATTTTAATGTTGTGCGCTGTCGCATAGGAGAAAAGGTTTTATGCTTTGGAGAAAACAACATAGATTATATCTGTGAAGTGGTATCAATAGATAAAAAAACAGCAAAAGCCAAAATAATATCAGAGCAACCAAACAATAAAAATCCAAACAAAGCAATCACTATGTTTCAAGGTTTAGTTAAGGGCGAAAAAGCAGATTTAATAGTGCAAAAATTAACAGAGTTAGGAATTAGCAATCTGTACTTTTTTGAGAGTGAGTATACGATTGCAAAAGATAATGTAAACAAACTAGATAGGCTTGCAAAAATAAGCAAAGAGGCATGTAAACAATGTGGCAGGAGTGTTCCATTAAATATTGGTAGTACATTAAAATTTGAGCAAATGTTAAATATGCTGGGCAATTATGATTTAGTTTTATTTGCAAACGAAAAAGACACATTAAGAAATATATCGGATTTAAAAAAATACAATAACATAGCCATAATAGTTGGAAGTGAGGGCGGTTTTTCGGATGATGAAATAAATAAGATTGTTCTAAAAAAAACAATAAGTTTTGGTCTTGGAAATAGAATTCTTAGAGCAGAAACAGCCTGCATAGCTATAGCGAGTGTGGTCGGTTATTTGTGTGATATATAAGCATTAGAGGAAAAATGAAAATTGTTGTATATACTCTTGGTTGCAAAGTCAATCAGTATGAGAGTGATGGTTTAATTCTTAAATTAAAACAGGCAGGACACGAGGTTTATAGTCAAATTGTTCCCGCTGATGTTTATATACTTAATTCTTGTGCGGTGACAAATGAGGCAGAAAAAAAATCAAGGCAAGTTTTGGCAAAATTTAAAGAAGCAAATCCAAATGCAAGAATTATGGTTTGTGGCTGTGCATCTGAAAAAAATTCTAGTCAATTTCAAGATATAGATGGTGTAAAATTTATAAGTGGAACAGCCAATAAAATGAATTTAATAAATTCGTTAGAAAAAATAGGTGTATACAAAGATGAAATACCAACAGTTTATAACGATGAATACGAGGTGATTCCAAGCAAAACAAGGGCATACATAAAAATTCAAGATGGTTGTAATAACTTTTGTACGTACTGCATTATTCCATATTTGAGGGGTAGGAGCAGGTCAAGAAGTTTAGAAAGTATACTTTCCGAAATTAAACAACTATCAAAAACGGTAAAAGAAATAGTAATAACGGGCATAGATATAACCGATTATAAAATAGATGGAAAAAGAGCTCTTGGAGTTTTAGCAAACAAATTAAAAGAGTTTAAAAATGTTCGTTTTAGGCTTGGTAGTATTGAGCAGGGTTTAATAGAAGAAGAATTTGTAAAAGAAATATCAAATAGTAATATTTGTCCACACTTTCATCTTTCGCTTCAAAGTGGTTGTGACACGGTTTTAAAACGAATGAATAGAAAATATACAACAAAAGAGTTTGAAAAATCGGTAGAAATATTAAGGAAATATTTTAATAACCCAAGTATTACAACCGATGTGATAGTTGGTTTTCCGGAAGAAACAGATAATGAATTTAAGCAAACGTGCGAGTTTGTTAAAAAAATTGGTTTTTATAATATTCATATATTTCCATACTCAAAAAGGTCAGGTACTGTTGCAGAAAGAATGAAACAAGTGGACGGAAATGTTAAAAAAGAAAGGGTTAAAATATTACAAAATATAAATAAGAACTTAAACATCAAATATATTTTATCATGTATAAATAATGTGTATTCTGTATTGATTGAAGAGCAAATTGATGGGTATTCTATTGGCCATACAGAAAATTATATTAAATGCTATATAAAAGGTAGTATTGATGAAAATCAAATTGTTAAAGCAAAAATAGTAAAGCCTTACAAAGATGGTGCAATGGCAGAAAATATTGTTGATTAAGAATTAAATAAGTGTTATTTAAATTAAGTTTGTTTCAATAATTATGTTTATAAGTAATAAGGAGAATAATATGGAGGATTGTATTTTTTGCAAGATTAGAGATGGTATAATTCCATCACCAAAAGTTTATGAGGATGATGACTTTTTTATAATTTCGGATATACACCCAAAGGCAAAAAGGCACTATCTTGCAATTCCTAATAATCATTATGCATTAATAATAGAGCAAAGCAAAAATGATGTTGAGGTGCTAGGTAAGATTTTAAATAAAATTCCAAATCTTGCTAGCCAGCTTGGAATAGAGGATGGATATAGGCTAATAATAAACCAAGGCAAAAATGGAAGACAGGAAGTTAAACATTTGCATGTGCATATTTTGGGTGGCGAGAAGTTGCCAGAATAATTAAAACTATTATTATGTATGGAGTATCTAGTTATATTTAGACAGTATTTGTTTGATTGTATATAAATATTTCCTCTTGCAAATATAAACAAAAAAGGTTATAATTAAAGCATGATAGATAAATATAGTGAGTATCTTAAAAATTTAGATGCCGAGGCAAGTATGCTTCTTGGCTCTTTTAATGCTGACGATAACTATGTTTTTGATGAAAAAATTAAAGCTGAGTTAATTGCTTGTAATAAACTTATAGAATCATTTAAGCCAGATGTAATTACTGCAAAAGCAACCATTGGAACATATGTCTTTAAGTTTTATTTATACATACAAGATGGTGAAAATGATTTAAAGAGAGTTGGTTTGTTTTTGGAAGAAAAATCAAAACTAGGTCTTGTTGATAAAAACATGATTTCATATGTTGATAGCGTGGTTCTAAAATATAGTGGTGATTTTTATAATCAAATTAAACAAATATATCATTTATTTACAGCCGATGATTCCGATGGGATTGATATGGCTAATAACAATTTGCAAGAAATAATAAAAAAGTTAAATCTATTAAAAGGAAAATACGAGTTATTTATTCCGCTTTTTTTAGATTTAGATAAAAAGTATGTAATTGAAATGTTGGCACTTATAAAGTCTTCTGGGCGATATGGTGAGATGCTTTTGTTAAATATAAAAAGACTTATTTCAGAAAAAGGAATAAGCAAACAACAGCCAAACTATTGGAGAGAGTTAAAACTAATTGTTGACAAATTACTATATGAAAACATAGGGGTGTTTGATAAGAATACAAAAGAAAAACCAATTAAAGTAAAACGTTATGAAGACAGATAAAGAACAAAACATTATCTATTTTGATAATGATGATGAATTTTACGAGTATGTAGTAGTTCCTGAAATTGTTGCACATAAAACTAATCATATTGATAAACTTGGATATCCTATTTATTATTATGATTGGAATTTTTCTGATATGTATAATGATGATATTAGAAATGGTGTGTTATATATGATTAAAGACGAAAATTCTCAAATCTTTAAACATGGTGCTGTAACATATAGTACTATTACAAAATCTGTACCAAATTTACAACAATATTTTGCTGATTTATAATGGAAATAAAAAGTATAATACT
>JAGCEE010000137.1 GCA_017650795.1 Clostridia bacterium
ATATTTGGATTGGTCATATCTAATTTTTTCTGTTATTTTGTTATTGGCACATTAAATATTATAGAAATTAAAAAAAATACTAATTTTTTTATGAATTTTAAATCAATTATTTATCCAATAATCTCTTCTATTATAATGGGGGCGTTTATTGCTATTATGAATAGTCTAATATTTAAACAGGCAAGTATTTATGTCTTACTTTTTATTGTCATTATTTCGGTCTTATTATATTTTTCTTTTTTGATACTAATGGGCGAATTAACGCCAAGTTTTTTTAAAAATATGTTGCAAAAAGAAGATACTTAGTGTCATACTATATTCATGAAATGTGGCGACATAGAAATCGGAAATATTTTGCTTGCTCCCATGGCTGGTGTTAGTGAAGTTGGATTTAGAGAAGTTTGTAAATTGGCAGGTGCAGATTTAACTTGCACGGAAATGGTTAATGCGGTGGCATTAAATCACGATAGCGCTAAAACAAAAGATTTACTTATAACCAGTTCACTAGAAAATGTTAAATCTGTTCAAATATTTGGTCATGATGCTTTGGAGATGGCAAAGGCTGTCACAAATTCGTGTTTGTCAAAATTTGATATTATTGATATAAACTTTGGTTGTCCTGCTCCAAAGATAGTAAATAATGGTGATGGCTCTGCCTTATTAAAAGATGTAAATAAAATTTATAAAATAGTTTCTGCCTGCAAAAACTCAACCAACAAGCCAATATCTTGCAAGTTTAGAAAAGGTTTTGGTGCTGGGGATAATGTTTCAAAAGATGTTGCGCGGGCTTGCGAAGATGCTGGTGCAAGTATGCTTACAATTCACGGTAGGACAAGGGCGCAAATGTATAGTGGAGTTGTAGATTTAGAAGCAATAGCGTGTGTAAAAAGCGTTGTAAAAATACCAGTTATTGGCAACGGAGATATAACAGATTTTAATTCATATAACAAAATGCTTTCAACTGGTGTTGATGGCGTAATGATTGGACGTGGAGCGCTTGGTAATCCAAATATTTTTGCCAGTTTAAAAAATAAGGCACCAATAGATAAAATGGAACTAATAGAAAGGCACATAAGAGTTTTAAGAGAATTTTTTGACGAGAGATTTGTAAGTGCAACAATGCGTAAGCATTTGCTTTGGTATATCGCAGGTGAGCCTAATGTAAATAAAATTAAACTTGATGTTGCAACAAAAGACTTAAATCAGGCAATAGAAATAGTAAGAAGCTTTTTAAGTAATAATGGCTAAAATATGTCTATTTTTTTAATAAGCAAAAGCATGATTAAACAAAAGAAAGTAGTTTGCTTTTAGAGTTATAAAAAATATTTATTAGATTATTAGTCAAATTTTAAATTTACTTTTCAAATTTTGTATAATTTGATAAAATGTAATGCACAAAAAGGGGATAAAATATGAAAAAGAAAAAAGTATTGGTGACATTTGTAGAAGCAGGTATGGGGCACATTGTGACGGCGCAAGCTGTTGCTGATGCACTCTCAAAATGTGGTGAAGAAATAGAAGTAATAAGGGAAAATATTTTTCATTCAAACGAAGTATTAAAAAAGTATGAAGGGTTTTTAATAAATGAAACAAAAAAGGCGAGTTCTCGCCCACTACATTCAAGATTTCAAATAATGTCTATGCACATAATTGGTGCACAAAACTCATTAAAGTTTGTTAATGGTTGTGTTTTTAAAAAGCAACGAGATTTATATATAGAAGAATTAAAAAGAATTAAACCGGATATTATTGTAGATACATATTTCTTTACAGCATACTGTTCTGTCACTTACAGAAACAAGTACAATCCAAATTGTAAAGTAATCACATATGACCCAGACAATAATGTTCATGGCTGGTGGGACAAACGTGTTGATATGTTTATAGTAAACAATCCAACTGCACTAAAAGAAGCAATAAAAGTTAGAAAGTTTGATAAAGATAAGGTAAAATGTGCATCTTTTGTCGCAAGAGATATTATTGTTAATGACAATGGAACAAAAGAGGAGTACAGAAAAAAGAACAATATTCCTTTAAATCAATTTGTTGTTAAATTAGCAGACGGAATGTATGGTAGGGCAAAAATGAGGTCATACATATACGAACTAATCAAATCGCCAAAACCAATGACAATTATTGCAATCGCTGGAAAGAATGAGGAATTATTAAAAGAGTTAAACGAATTAAAACAAAGAGTTCCTAAAAATATAAACTTAATTCCATACGGCTTTGTAGAAAACATAAATGAACTTATTAGAGCATCTGATTTGTTTATAACAAAGGCTGGTCCAAATGCAGTTTTGGATTCTGTTTTCTTGCAAACACCAATCATGATAAATTATTATGCAAACAATATAGAGCACACAACAAGAAAAGTTTTTGTTGATGATGGTGGCTGTGGTGTTTGTATTAAAAACAAGAAAAAAGCAAGGGCATTTGTAGAAAGATGTATAGATGACCCAAGCATATTAAAACCATATATAGAAAACGAAAAGACCAAATTTGATAAATCAATAAATGGTAGCGAATTGGTCGCGGATTTAATTATGAATAATTATATACTTAATAAAAGTAAAACAAAGAATAAAAAATAATAAGTCAATGCATTAACTAATAATTTATTAAAAAGTCAATTTACTAATGCAATATTTTTAAACAAAATCATACTTGATTTTTTAAATGTTGTGTGTTAAAATGGCATAGTAAAATTAAATAAGAAGGATTATACAATGAAAAGAGTATATTTAGACAATGCAGCAACCACTAATGTTTCACAAGACGTATTAAATGAAATGATTCCAGCATTTAATGTTGTTTACGGAAACTCAAACAGTATTCACTCTTTTGGAAGAGAAGCAATCAATTTGGTTGATAGAGCTAGGGATAAGGTTGCAAAAGCAATAGGTGCAAAATCAAATGAGATTTATTTTACTTCTGGTGGAACAGAAGCAAATAACTGGGCAATAAAGGGTATTGCTCATGCAAATAAAGACAAAGGCAAACATATTATTGTTAGTAAAATAGAGCATGATTCTGTGCTTGAAAGCTGTAAGTCACTAGAAGAAGAAGGTTTTGAGGTCACATACCTAAATGTAGATTCAAATGGTCTAGTTAGTCTTGCTGAACTTATGCACGAAATTAGACGTGACACTATTTTAATTTCAATAATGGCGGTTAATAACGAAGTTGGAACAATTCAAAATGTTAAAGCAATCGCAAAAACTGCTCATGAGAATGGCATAATATTCCACACTGATGCGGTTCAAGCAGTAGGAAGCATCAAAATAGATGTAAACGATATGGAAATAGATGTTATGAGCATGTCTGCTCATAAAATATATGGACCAAAAGGTGTTGGCGCTTTGTATATTAAGAATGGAATTAAATGTAAAAATTTAATAGACGGCGGAACACAAGAAAGAGGGTTAAGAGGTGGCACTGTTAATGTTCCTGCGGTTGTTGGTTTTGGTAAGGCAATAGAAGTTGCAGTAAGAGATATAATAGTAAATCAACAAAAAATTAAAACAATTAGAGATTACTTTGTTAGACAAATAAACGCAAGAATACCATATATGAGAGTAAACGGCCATCAATACCAAAAAGTTCAAGGAATACTTAATGTTGGCTTTGAAATGGTAGACAGCGAAGCTCTTGCCACAATGCTGGATTTAGAAGGAATTGCTGTTTCGGTTGGCTCAGCATGTATGTCTGGTGTTGCCCAAAAATCACATGTTCTTACCGCAATGAAAGTTCCAGAAGAATATAGCAAAGGTTCAATCAGATTTTCTTTTGGCAGAAATATATCAAAAGAAGATATTGATTATACTCTTGATAAATTAGTTGAAGTCGTTTCTCGTCTTAGAGCAATTAGTGCTGTGACTAAAACAGGGAGGGCAAAATAATGTACTCAGAAAAAGTATTAGAGATTTTTAAAAATCCACCTCATGCTGGTGGGCTTCAAGCATCTAGTGGTGTAGGTAAATATGTAGACGAAGTTAGTGGTGATCAAATTAAAATCTACATAAAAACAAAAGAAGATGTTATAGTGGATTCTCATTTTAAAACACTTGGTTCGGTTGCTTCTATTGTTTGTAGTAGTGTGCTTTGCAGCAATTTGATTGGTTTAACAATTAAAGAGGCAGAAGATCTAGATGAAAGCATAATATTAAACAATATAGATTTGCCGGCAGATAAAGAGTATGTTGCAATTTTTGTTTTAAATGCTTTAAAACTTGCAATCGAAAACTATTACAAAGAAAAAGAGAAAGAAGAAAAAGAGGGTAAATCTAAAACAGCAAAAGCAAAATCTGTAAAAAAGCAGGTGAGCAAAGAGGCAAAAGAATATGCCGAGGAAGTTAAAGAAAAGTTAGAAGAGGAAGAAGATAATAAACAAGTAAGTAAAACAAAAAAAGCATTTGAAGAAATGTTTAGCGCATGGGAAGATTAACTTTATTTTGGTGTCAAAAGAAAGTATCAAAGAAAGACGCGGGAGCTAATGATTCCCCCTCTCAGCACACACGCATAATGACATACATTAAAAAAGTATGCAAATAAGAAGGCATTGTGGGTATGTGAAAGATATAAAAACATTAAATTGGTAATAACAACAAAATTTTGCTGTTAGCATACAAAATTGTTATTGTACTAAATAAAACATAAAAAGGTTGCAATAAAAGCAATCTTTTTTAATTGTATTATAGTTGGGTCTATTGCTTATGATGAATTTAAATTAAGTAATTATATATAATGAACAATATGATATGTTGTTAGTATTTTATTAACAAAAAATTTAATCATATATAAACTTTTGGCAAAAAAAAAGTATATTTATAGATTTTTGCAACACTATAAACATGGGAGGTTATATTATGAAAGACGGCTTAATTTGCGGAATGCTGGTGGGTCTTATTGCTGGTGCTTTGCTTTACAAACACAATCCCCAAGCAAAGCAGTTAATAAACGACTCCGAAGAAGCAGTTAAGAAGGAATTAAAAAATATATCTTCTAAATAACAAAAGCACGAGGCAAAATGCCTCGCGCTTTTGTTTGAGTGAACAAAACAATGCAAAAATATAAGCAATGTATCTATCATATGAAATTGATTTTAGTTGCCCATTTATTAAATAAACAAATATATAAGTTTAGTTTTGACAAATGTAAAAGTTAAGAACAAAAGGGAAGGATTACAATAAAAAAAGTTTTAACAAGGCAAAAAATAAAATTTATAATCTTAAAAAATTTTTATCATAAATCTGTTGACAATTGCATATAATGAGTATAGAATGGTGTTAGCAGTCGAAAATAAAGAGTGCTAACAATCATTTTAAGAGAGGAACAATGAAAAAGGAGTTAAGCGACAGGAAAAAACTTATTCTTACCGCTGCCATAGAGGATTATATTAAAGATGCGAGTCCTATAACTTCGGGTGGTGTACAGGATAAGCATATCCAAAATGTAAGCACCGCAACATTACGAAATGAGCTTAATGCTTTGGAAGCCATGGGTTATTTAAAACAGCTTCATACCTCTGGTGGCAGAGTTCCAACAACCGATGGTTATAGATATTATGTTAGTATGCTACTTGAAAACTTTAAGGTTGATGAGAATAAACTTAAAAAGGTGGAAGATGAGCTTTCCGAGCGTACAACATCTCTAAAAGACATTTTAGAGTCTGTTGCAGGAATTGTAAGCAAAGCAACCAATTATCCAACGGTAATAATTGCAAATGGCTACGACAAACTTATTATTGAAGGTATTAGAATTATTCCACTAATAGATAACGAAGCGATTGTTTTGTTTAAAACCAAATCTGGCACGGTTAATCACACAATTAGAGCTGCCGCATCAGAAAAGGCATGTGATGATGCAAGCAAGTATTTGAGCAAAAAGTTCTTTGGCAAAACAATAGGCGAATTGTTAGAGGGCGATATTCTATACTCATCAATAAAAGAAGTAGAGGGCTTTAAAAACATACTAGATAGTTTAATTCAATCTATGAGAGAGTTTGTTAGCAAAAACAAACTTGATATTAGAGGTCAGTCTGCATCAAATCTTTTAGATGAAAACGAGCATCAAACAGTTGTAGAAACAAAAAAGATACTAAATTTGCTTGGCGACGAAAATGAACTTCGTGAAGTTATTGGTGGCTCAGATGATGTTGATGATATAACCATAACACTTGGTGACGAAAATGAAAAAGTAGATGGTTGTGCGTTAATTAAAGCTCCAATCGTAATAAACGGAACGCCGGTCGCATCACTTGCGGTAATTGGGCCAGAAAGAATGGATTATGCAGGTATAGCATCAGCAATTAAGCTTGTTATGAACGAACTAAATAATAAAGGACGGTAGTTATGAGAATTCCAGTAGATGAAGAAGATAAAATGAAAAAACAAGAGCAAGCAGAGCAGAGTGAAAATAATGAGCAGCTGGATGGAAATGAAGAAATAGAAACACCAAAAGAACAAAGCCAAGACTCAGAAAAAAACACAAATGCTTTGGCGGAAGAATATTTAAATCTTGCAAGGGTAATTCAAGCCGATTTTGATAATTTTAGAAAACGGAGCTTGGTTCAAATTCAAAATGCAAGGCTAGATGGTATTGCAAGCACGGCAGAGGTACTTCTTCCAAGTTTAGATGCTTTTAAAAAAGTAAAAGAAACAATAAAAGACGAAAAGACTCTAGAAGGAATAGACATGCTAGAAAAATCAATCTTGTCGGCATTCGAAAAACTAGGTATAAAAAAAATAGATGCAGTTGGCTGTATGCTTGACCCAAATGTTCATAATGCCTTGGCAGTTGCAAAAGATGAAAGCAAAGAAGATGGCATAATACTAGAAGAATATCAAGCAGGTTATGAAATGGATGGCAAGGTAATTAGATGTGCTCAGGTTTTAGTTAATAAATTATAAAAAATAACAAATAAACAATAAATTTAATAAAAACTCAAAAAGATAATAAAAAAGGAGATATAAAATTATGAGTAAAATTATTGGTATAGATTTAGGAACAACAAATTCGTGCGTGGCAGTTATGGAGGGTGGAAGACCAACTGTTATAGCAAATGCAGAAGGAGATAGAACAACACCAAGTGTTGTGGCATACACAAAAAATGGCGAAAAACTTGTTGGTAAAGTTGCAAAACGTCAAGCAATTTCTAACCACGAAAACACAATTCAATCAATTAAAAGAAAGATGGGTTTAAACGAAAAAGTTATGCTTAACGGAAAAGAATACACTCCACAAGAAATTTCTGCAATGATACTTACAAAATTAAAGACAGACGCAGAAAGCTATTTGGGTGAAAAAATAACACAAGCAGTTATTACTGTTCCAGCATACTTTAACGATAGCCAACGTCAAGCAACAAAAGATGCCGGAAAAATTGCAGGATTGGAGGTTTTAAGAATAATCAACGAGCCAACAGCAGCTGCACTTGCATATGGACTAGATAAGGGCGAAAATAAAAACCAAAAGATTTTAGTATACGACCTTGGTGGTGGAACATTCGATGTATCTATTCTAGAAATTGGTGATGGTGTATTTGAAGTTCTTTCAACAAATGGTGATACACACCTTGGTGGTGATGATTTTGATAATGCAATCATAGAACTTTTGTGCCGTGAGTTTAAAAACGATAATGGAATAGATTTGCATAATGATAAACTTGCAATGCAAAGATTGAAAGATGCAGCAGAAAAAGCAAAAATAGAACTTTCTGCAACCCCAAGAACAACAATTTCGCTTCCATTTATTTCAGCAGATGCAAATGGTCCTAAAAACTTAGAATATGATTTAACAAGAGCCAAATTTGATGAAATGACAGAAGACCTTGTTAAAAAGACAACCGATTGTGTCACAAGAGCACTTTCTGATGCAAAACTTTCTAATAGTGATATAGATAAGGTAATTTTGGTTGGTGGTTCAACCAGAATACCAGCAGTTGTTGAGGCTGTTAAAGAGTATACAGGCAAAGAGCCATTTAAAGGTGTAAACCCAGACGAATGTGTTGCAGTTGGTGCTGCAATTCAAGCAGGTGTTCTTGCGGGTGAAGTAAAAGATGTGCTTCTTCTTGATGTCACACCACTTTCACTTGGAATAGAAACTCTTGGTGGTGTATTTACAAAACTTATAGAACGTAATACAACAATACCAACCAAAAAATCACAAGTTTTCTCAACAGCAGCAGATAATCAACCAGGTGTAGATATTCATGTTCTTCAAGGTGAAAGAGAATTTGCTGCTCAAAACAAAACACTTGGCAGATTCCAATTGACAGATATCCCACCAGCACCAAGAGGTGTTCCACAAATTGAAGTTACATTTGATATCGATGCAAATGGTATCGTTAATGTATCAGCTAAAGATTTAGGAACAGGAAAAGAACAAAAGATTACAATTCAAAATTCAGGTTCTCTATCTGAAGATGAAATTAATAAGATGGTTCAAGAG
>JAGCEE010000138.1 GCA_017650795.1 Clostridia bacterium
TACCAACAACAAATCTCATATCTCCTAAAAAGTCTTTTTAAAGAGGTAGGATAATAATAAACGAAATTTGAAAGTGTTTACAGTTTAATATTAGAATAAAAACCTATATTATTAGTACACAGTTTACTAGAAACTGTGTTATTTAGAGGTGAGTAACATAAAAAGTTTCCTACTTTATATTACACTTTTATTATATATCTAAATTTTAAAAAAGTCAACATAAAAGAGAACCTATTAAGTTCTCTTTTACAAAATGTTTTAAAGATTGTTAAGAATATAGTAGAATGAAGTGTGGTACTAGCATATAGCACCAGAATTATAATATCATAAGGTGTATTATTTGTCAATTTTTATTATCTATGTTCTCCTATTGCACTTAGACTACCTTTTTTTGGAAAATCATAATGATACATTAATTTATGTGTGAAAAAACATCTTGGATATTTTTCCATCATTCTTAAATGTAGTTCTTTATCCTCTGCATATTGCATACCAACAACAAATCTCATATCTCCTAAAAAGTCTTTTTTTATAAATTTAAACATACCATATTTAATTTGATAATTATTTTGGTCAGCAACAAATCTGTATTTAACATTATTTTCCATATCATAGAATACTAATTCATAATCACTATTTAAATTATTACCAACAATTTCATCAAAAACCTTAGTAAATACATAATCATCACTGTCAATAAATACTAAATATTCACCTTTTGCTATATCTATGCCTTGATTTCTAGCATAAGAAACACCTTTGTTTTCTGTATAATCAATAATTATTAAGTCTTTATATCTAAATCTTTTATAATTTTTTAAATATCCTATTGTTTTATCAGTCGAACCGTCATTTATAACAATAATTTCAATATCATCTCTTTTTGGTATGCTTTCTAAACATTTTATTATTGTTTTTGCACTATTATAGCAAGGTATGATAACACTAACCTTTATTTTTCCCATTATAATCACCATTCTTTGCATAATAACCATATAAATCATTTTTATATAACAATTTAAGCATTGGGTATCTTTTTAATACTAATTCTGGTGTCAAAACATCTTGTTTATGTATTTCATATATATTGTCTTCTGCAATTCCTTGCTCACTTTCATAAGGCACTGCAACTATCATTTCGTCACACTTATTATAAGCATATTTTAAGACTTTCTGAGCATCTTTTACTTTAAGATGTTCAATTATATCTCCAAATATAATAATGTCGTATTTTGAATACTTAAAATCACAAATATTGATATTATAGACTTCTCTATATTTTTTTTCTAACTCAAAATTATCAATATTAGGTTTAAATACTTCTACCGCATCTATATATTTATAATAATCGTGTAATAAATTGTAATATGTGCCTTCTCCTGCACCTACATCTAAAATTGTACTATTTTCTGTAAATCTTTCTTTCAAGTATTCTTTTACTTGGTCTTTATAAAAACTATAACTTCTCGCCATTATTAAACAAACCTCCAATCTCTTTTTCATAAGTTTTATAAAACCACTCATCAAAATTCTCATATTGTTTTGATAGTTCAAAGTTCTTTCGCAATATGCCAGAAACATTAGTTAAATTATATCTAAGTTCATATACACTAGAATTTTTCAATATATCATCTATTCTATCTTCTATTTCTTGTATACTCTTACAATTAATTATTCCATCTTCATAAAAATGATTTTCTATATCTCTAGCACCATAATAAATAGGTATTGTCTTTGTAGCAAAACAATTACATATTTTTTCAGTAAACCAAATATCATCTATATGATTTTCTATCACAACTGAATACATATAAGGTTCTAATGTGTCTATTGGGTCACACCAATTACCACCATCTATTGTACCATAAACATCAATTTTATCTTTATACTTTCTTGCTATTCTTTTTCTTTCTTTATGTAGTTCACACATTTCTTTATCGCTACTTGTCATACTAATTAATTTAGTTTTTTTAGGATTTGCACATCTACACCATACATTACCCCATAAAATAGGTTTAGCATTAGGTAAATTCTTTAATAAATAACTATCGTGTGTAAATACATATTCATATTCATCATAATGGTCTAATATATATTCATATACTCTTGGTTGTATAGGTCTTGGTTCTATTAGTAACGCTACTTGTTTGCCTTTTCTTACTGTTTTTGTTATTAAATCATCACATACGCATCTTACTGGGCTTTCGCTATCCCAAAAGTCTTTCCTACCATAATCGGTATAATGGCTTATTAAATTCATTCTATTTTTCATTTTTAAAGTACCTTTCTGCTATTTCGTGTATCATATTATGACTTTTTGCACTTAATTCACATATTCCTTCTTCATCAAAATTTAATCCATCACATATATAGCAATATATATAACAGTGCATTAGTTCGTGATACAATGTTTGTCTTTGCTTTTCTTTAGATGCTTCTTTATTTAAAATTATTGTTTGTGTGCTTAATTGTGTACACCCAAAATAAATACTTTCTTCACTTGCACTTTTAAAATTTGACTTTACTTCATCGGCTGTTGCTTCCTTTATTTCCCATTCTAATTCATTCATTTTGAATTTCAACTTAATTCACTCTCCCAACTATAATGATAGTATATCACAATAATTAAAAAAATGCAAAAATATATGAAAAAAGACATATTTCTATGTCTTTTCCCATCCATTATCTGTCGAAGGTATGAATAAATGAATAGTGTCTTATAGACACCATAGAATAGATATACAGAGGTATAGAGGTTCGAACTCTATTTATTAAATGCCCAACAAGTCAACCCCTATATATCTACTCTATGCTATCTAAAAGATAGCCTGTGTCTGATTTACCCCTCCTTTTATATAAAAAATAAATCATCCACATTTCCCCACACTATAATAATAAATGAACATTTTAGTGCTTTTATAAGCACCATTGAATAGACAATAATAATGGATTTGCACCATTTACTCTACCTACTTTATCAGATTGCCTCACTATTTGGCTTATCACTATCTACTCAATGCTACCTATAAAGGTAACAATATATCTTTCACCAAAAAGATATAAAACAAATAGAGATTTGTATTTTATTGGTACTCCTAACCAGATTTGAACTGATGTTACAAGAATGAAAATCTTGTGTCCTAACCACTAGACGATGGGAGCAGAAATGGCTACTGGAGATGGGTTCGAACCACCAATTGCTAGGTTCAAAGCCTAGTGCCTTACCGATTTGGCTATCCAGTAATATTATTGTTCTCTGAAATCAGAATATAATAGGTACTCCTCATACTAATTTAATATAACCATCTATTATTCGACCACTAGCCAGTTAGAATGCCTTGTTAGGGAGCGACCCTAACTATATTCTAACCTTTTTTTACTAGAATAAATCCTTCTTATCAACTTTCACACACATTAGGCAAAATTTTTAACATTTATGAGCCAAATGTTTTTAAACTATCATTATGTGTAGATTTGTGCTACTTGTACCAGTTTCTAATCTTATATACCTATCACTAGGTTTCAACTACACTATTGGTTTATTGGTATTCTTGCTTTCACTTTATCCACCACAGATAATACTACTTACAAGTGCTTTATTTACCCTTTACATTGGGTTGTTTGCTGATTGCCAACGATTAGGACTGTGTCTTATAAACTCTTATATTAAACCACAACTATCTTTTTCCATACTTAGTATGTCCTAGTTAGTTTGTTACCACCCTAACCCACTCAATCCATCAAAAAATCTCTCTTTTGACTAATAAGTATAAGACAGTTTCCTTACTACATTGTCTTGTAGTTTTTCATAAGGTTCAATTATAATTCCGATTTCAAAGAACAATAGTTTTGCAACTTAGTCGTCGCTTAACTATAATTCAATTATATCACATTTTTTTCATTTGTCAACATATATCTTTAA
>JAGCEE010000139.1 GCA_017650795.1 Clostridia bacterium
ATTACGAGTTTCAGTATCATCTCTAGTTATACCATCTTTTGTACCACTAACAAAAGAATATCCACCAAAATAATTACTTGGGTTAGGCCAGGTATTTACATATTCATCGTACAAAACGATTGCTGGACTAATATTTGTTCTACAGTTAGTCAAATGTAACAACCAAGAAGCAACATTTCTCTTGTTATAACCAGTAGGCCAGGTAGTTCCAATGTTACCTTCACAACCTGGTGACATACCTTGTGCGAAATTATGGTTGATGTAAAATGAAGCTACACTAGCTGCACCTTCACTAGCATTTGATAAAATCTTAATTGGGTAATCACAAGTATAAAGATAACCAGTGTCTTTACCTACTTGTAAACTATCACTTGATGTAATGTGTGCTGTATTGTCAGTAGCTACACTCATAGTTTCACAAGCATTATACTTTAATTCGTAAACACCAATATACTTTCTTTGTACCAAAGTAACTACTTGTGCTGATAAATCATAATCATTGTTTGTATCTGCACTTATATGTGAAACATTGTACAAGAAATCTCTATCACCACTACCAACAGAAGATGTAGAATCGCTCCAATTATATGAAGAAACAGAACCCGATGTAGGGAATCCGTGTACTACTGGACCAGTAGGTGATATTGCTGAGAAAATACTATTTGAAACATTCATACCATTGTAGGTAAGAATTTCAGATTCGTGAATACCAATGCCTTGAACACCATAATCGCACTTACCTGCAATTATACCTGCAGCATTTTCTATTCTCTTGAAATTACCAACATAAGTATCTGTTTGCCAGTTTGTTGATTCAAAGTTATCCTTATAAATTACGATTGCATTGTTTATCCAACAACCTTCATTTACAAAGTTGTTAGCAGTATTGAAATGCTTATCAGTAGTTGGAACATATCTACCAAACAAACCACCGGCAATAATAATTGGTCTTAATCTATATGTAACACAATCATCCAATCTATCTGTAGCGGTGTTTACTGATTCATCGTTTTCATAGAATGAAGAGAAATAGTATTCTAGGTTAGAAGCTGTTGAAGGAACTGCAGATGTTGTACTACCAATTTTGCATAAAATTATATTAAATTGGTCTTTAAGTGTTTGTGGAAGAATTGGTGTGTTCTTATAAGTTACATTATAAGAATAATCTTCACCATCCCAGACGAATTGGTTATCTACATCAACATTAACATTGTTTACATAACCGTTAGCTTGTTTACCAGCAATAGTTCCATAGAAACCTACGAAATTAGATGTGTTTTGTGCGGTTACCTTGATAACAACATCTTCAATAGTTCCATAGTTAGCACCAGCAATAATACCAATGTTATAGGCAGCTCTAGTCAATGGGTTCATTCTCATAGAAGCCATACTATAAGCTGATGGGCAAATGATTTTTGACCATTCCTTAGTATCATCATCACTCTTCCAATCTAAAGTATCTTGTATTAAGTTTGTGTTATAACAAATGTTGGTAGCACTTGTATTATATGTTGCGTTTGAAATCAAACCGACTGTATAAAAGCCCTTGTTATCCAAACCATAATACAAAGGTTGTTTAGCCATCTTCAAAACCATATTATAAATGGTCTTGTCTGCAGAATTTAACAAGTATGAAGATGTTACATTGTTTAATGCGGTGTCATACCAATTACCATAAATGTTACCCATTACATAAGTGTGGAAATTACTAACACTTGTAGCTGTTGCAGCATCATTAAAGCAAACATCATTTAGAACATAGTAATTGAAACCTCTTAATTGGCTTGCTTGTACATCAATAACTTTACGAGTAGTGCTGTTAAGATTCCAAATTTTATTGTTTTCTGGAAGAGTTGTTACAAAATCATTATAGTTATTATTTGAATTTAAGGCAGCAGGAACGGCGTGGTTGTTTTGAATCCTAAACAACAAACTAGCAACCGTATACTTGTCTTCACTATAAAATCCTTCAGCGAAATAACCAACATAAGGGCAAACATTACCTGGTGAGTTTACACAAAAATGGTTCATATAGTAATAGTTAGAATTACTTGTGTCAAACTTCTTTCTAACCTTACCATCAGACCAAGAATATTCATCAGACTTGTTTGTTACTGAATATACTTCAGGTACGAAACCATAGAAATTGAAATACTTCATATCTAGTGCATTGATATTGTAAATCTTACCATAGTTTCTACCTACAAGAATACCAGCATTAATATCTCTAGCATCTTCCTTTAAGTGCTTTAAGTTCAATTTCTTATCGCACAACAAACTATTGGCATAGCCACCATTATCAAGTTTAAAATTCTTTACAACACCACTTGTACCTAGAACACCGACCAATCCATTGTCAGTATTGCTACATTGAATAGAAATATTTCTTAATGTGAAACCATTACCATCAAGAATACCTTGGAATGGATAGGCTTCGTCCTTACCAATAGGCTCACCATTGATAACACCTTCAATGTTATCACCCAAAACACCGATAATTGTATTATTACCAGTATTAGAACGATTTGCGAACCAAGTCAATTCATCCTTAGAACGAATATAATAGAAACCGCCTGCAGATATGTAGGAATTTATATCTTCATTGTTGGTAATATTGGCTGATTGTGTTCTAAAGAAGGCAGCTGAGTTACTACCCTTAACATACATTGGCTTGTTTGACAAGTCATTATCATCAATAACCTTTGACCAGGTTCTAGTAATCTTGTTACCTGCTAGGATTGCATCACCACCCAATGATTCAATTTGCCAGCTCTTTATAGAATCAAGATTTACACCCTTTCTACCTTTGGCATAATACTTGTTTGTAATTTCCTTATTGTATTGCTTTGCTGCAGGTGTCAATTCAAATCTAATACCATTAGGGTTTACTTTATGGAAATCGTTAATGTTTCTATAATGATATAATTTGGCATCATTTATTTCATACAACTTTTTAAAATTTTCGTTGACGGGAATAAAGTGCCAAGTGTCATTTGTTGGCACATTAC
>JAGCEE010000140.1 GCA_017650795.1 Clostridia bacterium
GAAAGCACCCTTGAAATCTTCCATTAATTCACTACCAATGTTATAAGCACCATCCAAGGCATTTTTAACCAATCGTACTGAATCAGTACCCATTTGGACTGGCTTGGCAGGTGAACATAGATGTGTCAAGAACATAATAACTTGTTTGTAATCGTGGCTACCTGCAGCATTTCTTTGATTATAATATAATTTAAATTTTAAAGAAACTTTCAATGGTGATGTGCCACTAACTTTCTTTTGAGTCCAGGCATCCGATAGAATGATAGGTTGAAAGCCTTTATCACTTTGGGCAGCCAATGCCTTGAATAGTTTTGAGCTAGAAATCATATTGCTAACTTTTTTACCAAGTTTAGCACCACCAGCATCACCCCAATCAGTGCTAAAACTTAATTGGATATTGTCTTGTGCTACTGCAGAGAATCCACACATACCATTGGAACCGAACTTCCAAAAGCGAGAATTTTCTTGAAAATACTTGTTCTTATATAATTGAACAGTAAAAGCATTTAACCCCATCATTGATTGCTGAGGTGTAACAATATCTTGTGTATTAATGACTTTAAATGACATAATTAATCAATAGCCCAAACACCGCCTACATCGGCATTATTCTTAAACTTACCACTATCATCAAGTGCAGTATTCTTTACGATACTCATAACACCAGAATTGATTGACTTGATAGCATCCAATAATTCGCCTTGTGTTGGATTGTTTACAACAACATTCAATGGTGTTTGTAACTTGTTATCTGTTGTTGTAGCATTACCAACATTAGCGATTGGATTTACTTGAACTCTATTCTTGGAAATATCAATGACTGCCGTCTTAATTTGTTCAAGAATTACAATGCTTTCATTCTTCATATCATTGAATGATTTAGTCAATTCGCTAAAGGCATTGTCATTGTTAGCTGCAGTAACTACAGACTTGTCTTTGTTACTTGAGAATAAGTTAGACAATCCACTCTTCAAATCACTATAAACACCCTTGGCAGCATTGTATGACTTGCTCATAATGCTTTGTGTCATATCTGACAATTTGTCAAGTGCAGCCTTTGATAATGTTGGTTCTTTCTTCATTTCTTCCTTTTCAAAGAAAGCAATAGCCTTGGTAGAAAGAACATCAAATGACTTCATAAATGGTGTAACAAATGATTTATTGAATTTAGTTACCGCACCACTCAATAATGTTGTGATTGGTTCAAAGTTTACTTCCATTATATTCTTGGCTGGTTCTTCAGGACTTAGCATTTCACCAACCTTGCTTACTACCCCCTTAACACCTTTAGCAACCGCAGAAATAGGGCTATCAAAAATACTTAGTATCTTTGAAGCTATTCCCGTAACGGTTGATACAAGTGTTCCAATAGAAGATAATATATCCTTGACAGGGTCAATTAATGGAGTAACAAGTTTTTCAATAGTATCACAAATCAACCATACTGCACCTACAATGGCAGCAGATAACAATAGGATAGGTGGAGTCAAGCCAATAGCCAAACCAATACCAAAGCCAGGTCCAGTAAAGAACCAAGATACTGCGGCAGCAATCTTATCTACGGACTTGGCAATAGCACCAAATACTTGACCTTGTGTAGCTTCGGCACCCTTATACTTTTTATCTTTTAATTTTAATTCCTTGTTAAATTCTTTAGCCCAAATGTTAGCTACTTTGGCAGGCTTGTTCCAAATGCGATAATAACGGCCTTCCAATTCATAATTGGTTGAACCCCTTATGATTAGACCACCACCATTTCTTTTTCTTTCAGCCCTTTCTATTCGTTTAGCTTCCCTTTTGGCTTCTCTCTTCCAAAGGTTATGCCCAACCCACCATTGTATAGCAGCAACCCTAGCTGGGTTGTACCAATTTTCATAAAATCTTTTCTTCAATGTTTCTGCATCTTTACCAACAAATTTCTTGAAAGATTCTTTCATATTGGTAAACTTTTCTTTAATAGCACCAACAGCCTTGAATGGATTCAAATTAGAAAACATTCCAGTAACTTTGCTAATAGCACTACTAAATCCTTGCTTGAAACTTCTTAATGGTGCAGTAAATGCCCTAGCACCACTTGTAAAAATGGCACCGATTTTTGTTTGGAATCCTTTAAAATCAAAACCTATCTTTGGACTAGATATAGCTTTAATAGGGCTTTTTGGTTCAGCCTTTTTAAGTTTGATAATATCAGTAATCTTAGTATCAACCTTAGCTATACTATCATTCAATTTAGCTACACCATAGGCGGTAGCTTTAGAATATTCTAATTGTTCTGATTCATTCGCCATTTATACTTCCTCATAGTATTTATAGCCAAAATTGTTGATTGTAGCTATCAAAATCGTCTGAGCAATCTATTTCGTTTTCCTGATTCATCGTAATGGTTTGACCTTGTGCTTGGTATTCTTGACCATCAATGTAAGTCATACTATTGTCGGTCAATAGGTTGTCCTTAGTATCAACATATCTTGGTTTTGTACCACCAGCCCAAGTATTTCTTTCACCTTCCCAGTCAAATTCGTGAACCCTATCCTTTAATTCTTGAATATAATTTTTATATTCTTCCTCTTTCTTTAGTTTTTCATTTTGTCTTTCTTTCTTAAATTCTCTTTCTAGTTTAAATTCTTCTGTCTTTTTATTAATGAAAGAACAAGAGCCATTACAATATCTGGCATACCCCTTGAACAAACTATTAAATGTTGTAGGCTTACCACAAGTTTCACAAATACCTTCACCAGGCTTTTTCAAGTATTTGTCATAATAATCCTTTGATGAAATGTTGTGTGTTTGTAGGTGTCTTTGAACCTTAGTGTAGAAACTTTTAGGACTATTTGAAACAACATTACAATTACAAACTTCACAATGAAATTTTAATTCTTCACCTGTTTGCTTTAAATGAACATCTCTACATTTTCTACTACAAAACTTCTTATATCCTGTTGATAAATTATCAAATTCTGTATCTTTACCACAAATAAGGCATTTGCCTTCACCTTCTTGCTTTAGGTGTTTATCGTAGTAATCTTTCTGTTGAATCTTATGATAATTCGTAATATGAGAAACCAACCCATTGTGTGTAAGGATTGGTTCACCACATTCTTTACATTTGTAAGTTAATTTCATTATTCCTCGTCAGTCAATAAATCCAAATCAATGTTTTCCACTTCAAATGTAACTGTAAACTTTGCTATTTCAGCTGTTTGAAAGTTTAAATCCATACTTGAAATGTTGTTCAAAATACAATGGTGGAATTTCATCTTAGAAATAATTTCACCACGGTTATTACAATTCAATACTTCAATAGTATCTATACAATCAAATCTAAGTAATTCTTCGCCTATTAAAGATTCTTTACCACAAGTTTGACCATGACGCATAAAGTACATCCACTTATAGAAAGCATACCAATTTTTCTGGTTTTCATCTACTTGAAAAGTCATCGTAATAGTTTGCAACTCCCTATCACCGATTGGGTTAGGGTGCTTTTGGTCTTCGTGCATATACATTGAATGAAGAATAGAAATGGAAATATCTGGAATAGTTATACTTTCACAATACAAGTTAAGAACATTCATATTAAGTTTATGACCAGTAAAGTTAGGAAAATTACTGAATCTTACTTGATATTTGTTCTTATTGTAGGTGTTAATATCTTCTACAAAGTCTTGACCAGTAGCATTTCTTTCATCGTAATTGTTTACCTTTTCTACCATATTAAACCTCTGTACCAAAGAATACCGTCTTACCTACCATATCATCTATTGTAACACCACTTACACCTACATCAATATCTTGTCTAATAAGGTTTACATTTAAGTCATCGTAGATACAAGCACCGTTTTCTTCAACATAGACGAAACCACTTAATGTGTTTTCGTTGCCATCCCAAGGTAATTCACAAAATCTTGATTTATCGCTATCTAGCAAATAAGAACTTACTACACCTTCATCGTAACAGAATTCAAAACATCTTTTAGCTGTTGTGTAGATTGGGTTTTCTTGTGTAGGTGATAATACATCTATTGTACTTCCAGTTACAAGATAATTTGGAATTATTGCTGATGTGTATGCAGCATATAAGTTTGTTCTAGTTGCATCATAATCATTAGTTGATGATGTTACATACTTATTGTAA
>JAGCEE010000141.1 GCA_017650795.1 Clostridia bacterium
CACTTTTTCTTTCATGCCTTTGCTCATTTTAGAAAGGCGCATGTTTTTGTCTAACTGCAAATCAACTAATAGTTTTTCTGCTTTATCTTTATCAAAGTCATCATAAAAAGTTGCAAAAAGATTTATGGCATCACAAACTTTTAAAGATTGATTTAAATATGTTCTTTCTGGCAAAAAAGAAACAAGTTTTTTTGTTTCTGCCCCAACTCGTTTTCCGTCTATAAGTATCTCCCCACTTGTTGGGGTTAATAAATCGTTTGCAAGTTTAAAAAGGGTGGATTTTCCACTTCCGTTTTTTCCTAAAAGCCCAACAATTCTATTGGATTTTATTTTTAGGTTTATATCTTTTAAAACTTGTTTTTCTCCAAAATTTTTATTTATATTTTTGTATTCCAAAACAATACTCATCATGTTCTCCAAATATATTTAGATTACAGATTATTATTTGCTATTTGTCTTGCGACATATACGCCACTAGATGATGCGTGTGAAAGTGAATGGGTGACACCACTGCCATCGCCAATAACATAAAGGCCGGGGAGTTTTGTTTCAAGATTATTATCAACATCCACTTCCATATTATAAAACTTAACTTCAACACCATATAAAAGCGTGTCGTCATTTGCTGTTCCTGGGGCAACTTTATCTAGTGCATAAATCATCTCAATAATGCCGTCTAGTATTCTTTTTGGAAGAACTAGCGACAAATCTCCAGGTGTTGCCGAAAGGGTAGGAGTGACTGTACATTCTTCTATACGGCTTGGTGTACTTCTTCTGCCGTGCATTAAATCGCCAAACCTTTGCACAATTACTCCACCACCAAGCATGTTAGATAACCTTGCAATACTCTCGGCATATTCATTTCCGTCTTTAAATGGCTCGGAAAAGTGCTTTGATACAAGCAGTGCAAAGTTTGTATTTTTTGTTTTTTTGCTTGGGTCCTCAAAGCTGTGCCCATTTACGGTTTTAATACCGTTGGTGTTTTCGTTTACGACAATTCCATGAGGGTTCATGCAAAATGTTCTAACTTCATCTTCAAATTTTTCGGTTCTATAAACTATTTTTCCTTCGTATAACTCATCGGTTATGTGGGAGAATATTTCAGAAGGCAGCTCAACCCTAACACCAATATCAACCCTGTTGGATTTTGTTTCTATGCCGAGTTCTTTGCATATCTTTTCCATCCAACTGCTTCCGCTTCTTCCAACCGAAACAATTAGTTTTTCTGAGTCAAAATCACCCTTGTCTGTGACAACAGTATATCCATTATATGCCTTTTTAATTGATTTAACTGGTGTTTCAAAATGAAATTCAACTTTATCTTTTAAAAGGGCATAAAGATTTTCTAGCACTATGTAGTTAATGTCGGTTCCAAGATGCCTTACTTGTACATCAAGTAAATTTAATTTGTTTTGCATACATATTTTTCTTAGTGCCGTGCCTTCGGTTGTGTAAAGTTTTGTGTTTTGGCCACCATATTCAACATTTATGCTGTCCACATATTTCATAAGTTCTAGTGCTTGTTTTTTGCCTATATGTTCATGCAAATTGCCACCAAAATCATTTGTTATATTATATTTTCCGTCAGAAAAAGCGCCAGCGCCACCAAATCCGGACATTATGGAACAAACCTTACATCCAATACAGTTTTTAACGGTATCGCCGTTTATAGGGCATTTTCTTTTTTCTAATGGTCTCCCAAGTTCAAACACTGCAATTTTTAAATCTGGACGAAGTTTTGTTAGTTCGTAGGCAGAGAATATACCACCAGGGCCAGCCCCAATTATTATTACATCATATTTCATATTTTTCTCCTAAACGTATGGGGATATTTTATCATAAAAACCCAAAAAATACAAATCTATTATGGTTTTTGTTTTAAGGCAAGTATTTAGCTCTTTTTTCCAAAACAAAAAAACCCAAGTATTTTCTTGGATTTTTTTTTATAATTATTAAAAGATACAAATAAATTAAAATTTATATCCAAAAAGTGTATATCTATAATCAAATGTGGTCATAAAATTCAAAAAAGTTAGAATATTTTAGTGGTGCAATAAATTAAACTTCAAGCTCATAATCTTTTGGGTTTATGCCATAATGTGATTTTTCGTAAGTATATAAATCGGTTATATTTTTTAACATTATTTCTCTTGACTCAACATGCTCAATGCAGTTTCGATATAATTTAACGAACTCATTGTCGGGCATTGCATTGTCTGCATTTTTTCCAACATAATTATCATAATATTCTTGGTCGGTGTAAAGTCTGTAAGCCTTAACAAAAGGAACGGCGGCCTCGCCAGAATGAGAGGAGTGTAAATCTCTAATCAGCTCTAAAAGATTATAGTACACCATATTAAACTCAATGCCATTTCTTTTGTATATGTTTAATAGGCTGGATAATCTATTGTCTATTTGAACAAGTTTTTTGTCAAATTTCATATCTGGGCATCTATGGTTTTTGTTGTAAAATTCATTGTCGGCATTTAAAATATTTTTTACAAAATCTTTTTTTCCGTACAATATTTCGGCATTTTGATTAAGAGCAATATGAGAAGGGCAGTTTGAATTAGTAAACGAAACACCTTCACTTAAAAATCTTTCTATTGGTTTAATAAAGTATTCAAATTTAACACCCTCAAAATATTTTACTCCTCTAATACTTTTTTCTGCATGGTTTAATAAAACAAGCAGGTCAATATCGGAATTATTATCATAATATCCGGTTGTCATACTTCCATAAACAATAACACCAAGCAAATTGTCTTTATCCAGTATTTTTGGAAAAATATTTGTTATTAAAAATTTATCTATTATTTTTTTTGTTTCTTCGTTTATCATACTATAATTTTATCACTAGGCATTATAAATGTCAATGCCGGCATTTTTTTTATTCATATATAATTAACAAACTTATAACAACATTAAAAAGGTTGATATTTATTAAACATACCCTTATAATATAATCCAAGTGATGTTGCTTTGCGTGTATTTCCCGCAAATCAAATTGCTGACGCAATTCCTTGATAAAATCAAGGCATCACAGATTGAATAAACATCAGTTGCTGTCAAATGCCACTTCGTGTCGCTTGACGACAACTTCCGATAATATAATCCAAGTGATGTTGCTTTGCATCGGTTTCCTCGCAAATCAAATTGCTAACGCAATTCCTTGATAAAATCAAGGCATCACAGATTGAATAAACATCAGTTGCTGTCAAATGCCACTTCGTGTCGCCTGACGACAACTTCCGATAATATAAATTATTGTTAGCAAGGAGGTGTATAAAATTGTTTAAAAGAGAAATACAAAAATATACCAAATTTAGAGAAGATTTTGATTTTAAGTATGAGCGGGTTATAGAGAAAGATGATTGTAAATATTTTAAAGATTGCATAGTTGAAGATAGTTTAAAAAAGTACAGCGAGGGCAATGGGTTTATTAACTTAGGATACAATTTTAAAAATAGTTTAAGCAGGGCGTTATCAAATCTATATCCAATAACTTTTAATTTTAGGGGTAAAAAGGTAAACAGCATAGAGGGCGTTTTGCAGGGAATAAAATACAAGGATAAAAAAATACAAAACTTAATACTTAAATATAGTGGGCTTGATGCTTACCACACACGAGCAGCAAACACAGATGATTTTTGGGGAAACGAAGGCTTTTTGTATTGGCAAGGCAACCCCATAAAAAGAGATTCTAATGAGTATCAATTATTTTTAGATGAGTTATATTTGTCAGCCTCAAAAAATCCAATATACAAACGAGCACTCCTTGCAACTGGCGATTGGTACTTATTGCACCATATAGGTTGTGAAGACATTTCGCAAACCGTGCTAACAAGATATGAATACGAACTAAGAGTAAATAGTTTAAGAGAGTATATAAAACAAAAAAACTGACAAAATTTTGTCAGTTTTTTAATGTTAAAAAATGCTTACAAGTCGACACGATTAAAACATTTAAAAAAGCCAATCATTTTTAAAGAGATAGTTCTTTTTGATTTTTATTACAAGGTGTAGCTACTTTGCTGTGATTTTGGTCATATAATTGTTTTGCAACTTTTTTAGATAGCGCAGGCTTAATGCTGTATAAGTTTCCATTAAACTCCCTTGATTTTTGTTCGTTGTAAGAATCGGTAGCCATTTGAACAATTCGTTGGTACTTTTGGTCAAAAGTTTCATTTGGGTATAGCTTGTCTATTACATTAAAGTATGCCACTTCTATCATCTTTTGAGCTATTGGATTTTTACTGTTATTGTATCGTGCTCCAAAAAAGTTCCAATCGGTTTTTATTATGTCTGCCTTTGATTTGCCATAATCAAACTTGTCAGGGTAGTAAAAATAATAGAGTTGGCTAAAATCCTTATCAAGACAGTTGTTTGGCAACGCAAAGTGGGCATATCTGTGTGTTAGATTTTCGTCATTGTCCCATGTTGGGTCATCAAGAATTGTTTGGTCTAGTCCGTATTTTTTATCTTTAATTTTAACAAAACATCTTACGTGGTTTGCAACATAGTGTTTTTTTAGGTGTTCAAAAGGAACAGCAACTAAGTCACATTCAAGCCCGGGCATATTTAGACTGTCTATAATTTCTTTCATTAAAGCCGAATATCCGGCGCATACAACCTCGGGAATGTCTAGGAATGCTCCTGCAAAATATTGGTCTTTATCCAACCAATCGTGTTCATGCTCTTTTGAACTCTTGTATGCTGTTATGGTTGAAACATAATCATGTATAAATGCAAGTGCTTCTAGTGGCGAAAATTTGCTTTTTTTAATAAAAGCACACACGTTGTCAATAGATTTGTTTGCCTTAATAATAGTATCAACATCCCAATCCAACGTGCCTTTTTTTAAGTCAAAGTGATACTCATGTGAGTGATTTACAGATATTGTTAAATCAATATTTTTTTGTTTGGCTTTTTTATCAAGCTTAACTATTTCGGCGAAAAGGCTTTTTGGCAATCTTTCGTACAAAGGGATTAAAACAATTCTTTTAACAAAGCCTTCACATTTTTTAAAATTGTCTGTAAGATATTTGACCAATTCTGTCTCTGAACTTAATTTTTTATCTCCGCCTAAAAGCTTTATGGTCAGAGTACCACTGGTTTTATTTTCAAAAAAATTATCTAAATCATGTATGGAACGAATACTTTTCTTTTTCATATTTTCATTCTACCATAAATATTTTAATTATTCAACACTCATTTTATAAAAAAATTTGCAAATATACAAAAAAATGTTAATATAAAAGTATGAGAAAACAAAAGAAACCAAAACATATAGAAATGGGGTGGCTAAGAGCCGAACCTAAGCCAGAACTTTTTTCAGATGAATATATAGTCTTAAACTATGATGGCAGTCAAATTCAACAAGAAGCATTTTACCGAATTTGGATGGGAAGACAGGGGACCAAAGAAGAAGTTTTTAATGCTTTTTCTTGGTATTTTGGTAATGTAAAAGATTGTAATTTAAAAAAAGATTTGTTTTTTGTAAAACACGGCAATGAGTATATTGCAACAGTCACAGCCATTTATCATCAAAAAAACAACGCTGGTCATGTGCATTGTTTTGCGATAAGAGATGATTATAGAGGAAAACGACTTTCGTATCCACTAATGTATATTGCTATGAAAAAAATATATGACAACGGTGCAGATTTTGCATATCTTTCAACAGACGATTGGCGAAAACCTGCAATAAAAGTGTATATAAATTGTGGGTTTCTTCCTATGATGAATGAATTTTGGCCACACAAAAAAAGGAAGATGAAGGCGAGATGGAAAAATATTTATAACGAACTAAACCTTGACAATTTTAAAATGTTAAACAAAAAATACAAACCAATAAAGGTATAAATATTGTTTTGGGCTATATCAATTTTAGTTCTATTCCAACAACTCCATATTTTAATTGTTCGTCCAAACTATAATACAATTCCATATCACTAGGTAATGCGATTTCGTGAGCTTCGTAGCCTAGTGATATTTTATCAAAGTGTTTATATAACTCGTTAAACGATTTAAAGATGTGCAGGCCGACAACTTCTGTTAAAATTGTATCGCCAGTGGTTTTATTGGTAAATTTTATTTTGTCACAAGGCATTAACATTTTTCTTTTTTCATCATAAAGTCTCATTTCAATAATTTTTGTTCCATTTTTAATTTTTTCAAACGGCCCATTATTTAAATTCATTTCGTAAATCATTTTTTATTTCCTTTATTTTTATATTTTTTATGTAAAAACATGCTTTAAAAACTAATTAAATTATAAATATTAACTTATAGAAATTTTATTTTTATTAGTCGCATTTCTTTTATTTATAAAGAATTTAATTATTTTTTTAATTAAAATTTCAATAGCATAAAGAATTATTGATAATTCCAAAATAAATCCTGCATTTAAGAGCATCCATAAATATGGATTATTAACATAACTAGTAAGGGTGAGTGTAGAAAAATACAAGAACAGATAAACACCCAAGCATATCTTTCCAAGGAAGTAGGCCACTTTGTTTTCCCAACAAACTTTTTGTGCAAGTGTAATTAAAAATAGTGCAGCGGCATGAGTGGATAATGGCTCGTAAGTAAAAAATCCAACAATCATTCCAATTAGGGTTATACCAAAACACCACCAAAAATATTTTTTAAAAAACTCATTTATTTGATTGTAAAAAGTGGCATAAATTGTTCCGGTGGCAAAAGCTGTAATTTCGCGAGTGTACATTCCTCCATTGTCAAAAATAATCGCAGCCACCCTAAGCCCAATGGCAATAACAGATAAAATAACCCCAGCAATAATAAATTTTTTGTTTGTTTTTAATTTGCCACATAAATAATAAACCAAAGCAAATATTAAGTACATTCCAATAATTGTTGGAATAAACCAACCATGCCTGTTCATGCGATTAAAATTGTTAAAGATATCCAAATTAAGTATTCTTAAAACTGTATCTTGCGTTGACAATGCACCCTGAAAATATACAAAATATATAAGCAAGTTTATGGCAACGCTTATTATGTATAGTTTAATCACATTTACAAAGATTAACTTTAATAAAAACTTGTTGCCCTTTTCTTGATAGGCACGAATTATGCCATAAGCCGACAAAAAGAAAAACAAGCCCACGGCAACCCCGCCAGAATGCTCTGCAATGAGCCTAAGCACGCTATCATCATTTGGATAATAATCAAGCGCAAGATTATGAAACATTACAAAAAGACATAGAATGCCCTTTAAACAAGTTGTGGAATTGTAATTCATAACACTCTTGGAATCCGTTTGCTTTTTAATAAAAAAACAAGGAACAATAAGTAATAGAATAAAAAAAATAATCATAAGTAAACTCGACCTTATAAAAACATTATATCAAAAATATTTTTGCATGTCAGTTTTTATTAAATATTTTTTTAAGTGGGGATTTTTTAGTTGTTGATATGAAGAAAATATTATGGCAAAAAAATATTTAAAAATTGCTATACATTGTTTTTTTAATAGGTATAAAGATGCTATACTAAAAATGTAATTTTATGGGAGGAACAAATGAAAAAAGTTGATGTTGTTTTAGGAGCATTTTTTGGAGATGAAGGAAAGGGCAAAATAATTGATTACCTTTCTACAAATGCAGACCTTTCGCTTAGGTGTGCAGGAGGCAACAATGCCGGACACACAATTACTTTTGATGGAAAAAAGTTTGCCATGCACTTAATTCCTTCAGGCATTTTCTCGGGCGCTGTTTCTATTATTGGAAATGGTGTTGTTGTGGATCCAAAGGTGCTTTTGGAAGAAATAGACACATTGCAAAAGGCAGGCATTTCTACCAAGAACTTAATTATTAGCGATAAGGCCCATGTTATTTTTCCATACCACAAAGAGTATGATGTTTTAGAAGAGGAAATGAGGTCAAACAAAATTGGTACAACAAAAAGAGGAATTGGCCCTGCCTATTCAGACAAAATGGCTCGTTTTGGTATTCGCATGGAAGATTTTATCTCCAACAAATTTAAAGAATTATTAAAACAAAATATTGAAAGCAAAAATAAAATATTTGAGTTGTATGGCAAAGAGCCTTTTGATTTTGAAGCCATATACAAAGAATACAAAGGGTATGCAAAAAAGATAAAACCTTATGTAAAAGACACAATAAACTATATACACTCTGCGCTAGAAAATGGCAAAAAAGTTGTGTGTGAGGGGGCGCAAGCGGCATTACTTGATATAGATTTTGGAACATATCCTTATGTGACTAGTTCCAACACAACAATTGGTGGAATATTAAATGGCACGGGTTTAAATGCCTCTAATATTGGCAGGGTTTATGGTGTTATTAAGGCATATTCTTCAAGAGTGGGCGAGGGTCCATATGTTACAGAATTGTTAGATAAAACCGGCGACCAAATTCGTGAACTTGGTCATGAATATGGAACCACAACAAAAAGGCCAAGAAGGTGTGGCTGGCTAGATTTGGTTGCATTAAAATATGCGGTAAGAATAAATGGATTTACCGATATTGTTATGAATCATCTTGATACGGTTGGCAAACTAGACAAAATTAAGCTTTGTGTTGGTTATAAAGACAAAGCAGGGAATATTACATCAGAATACACAACCAATCCAGACATTTTAAAAGACATGAAGCCGGTATATAAAGAGTTTAAAGGAAACTTTAATGCCGAGCATATAACAAAATATGCAAGGTTGCCAAAAGAGGCAAAGCAATATATTAAAGCAATAGAGGATTTTATTAAAGTAAAAATATCGTTTATTGGAACGGGTGCTGATAGAGAAGACATGATTGTTAGATAACAATTCAAATATTTATTTTGACTATTATGAAAAGTTATTATTTGACAGAACAAAACATAAATTTGCTTTATAAGTACAAATATTGTTGACATAATTTTTGAAAAATTGTTATACTAAGAATGATTTTTAAGGAGGTAAAAATATGAAAAGAAAATTTGTTATTGCATTGATGTTTGCTTTACTCTTTGCAGTATCTTTTGTTGGATTTGCTGGTTGTGATGCACCAATAACCTACACTGTCACCGAGGAGCAATGGGATGAGGCCACTTCATTGTATTGGAAAAACCTAACATTTGAGTACACTTATACATATAATAACGAGCAAAGAACATTAAAGCTTGAACTCTTAGAGGATGGAAGCTTGCATCAATCTGGAAACAGTTGGGGCGAAAAGTATGTTTATTACAACGGCTCAACATGGACTGTTTATGACGTAGATGGCGTGGCAACAACCCTTGTTTATAGCACACAAGCAGATTATATTGCAGGAAATTATGGTGATGATGTGGGCTTTATGGGAAATATTCTTCCAATGCTTGCTGGTAATATGGACGAGTTCACTTTTGATGCTGAAACAAACCAATATGTTATTTCAAACTACAGCATTGCGGTTTCTACTGATTTTAGTGTGATAGTAGATGTTAATGTAAAGTTTGAAAACGGTAATATTGTTTTAGCAAAATATAGTTTTCCAGAAGAAAGTGGCGCAGACTTTGAAGTATCATTTTATGACTACGGAACAACCACAATAGATTTTCCTGCTTCAATAACCGAGTAGTAAAAATTAAAAAGTATTTTTAAAAATCATGCTTTAAGCATGATTTTTTTATGGGTGCAAAAATAACAGGGGTAAAATGCAAGAGTTTTTCTTTTGGGACGCAAAAACAACAAAATTTTATACTTTCAACAATATTGCAAAAATTGGCACTTTATTATTATATATTTACCAAAAGTGTTTTCGCTTTTATATTTGTTGATGTTTTTATGTGGTTGTTAACATTTGTAATTATTAAAGAATACTATGCTTTGGGTAAAAAGAATTATCCAATAGGAGGTTTTATGGCTAATTACAATGTTACAATTATCAATGGCAGTGGTTCACAAACGATGGAAGCCGGTGATTATTCCGTTTCGGCAATTTATGCGCCGGGGTATGATATGTCTAGCTTGTCTCCGACAAGTTATACGGCATCATCAACAAGCGAAACTGGTGCGTTTACAATAGGGGCAACAGGAACGCTTACTATTATTTTTAACGAAACTGGTGCGCAGGGTGGAACGCCGATAACTTCTGGCTCTGTTGTAATGACAGACTCTACTGGGGCAACGCAATATGGTCCAATTATTGATATAGACTCAAATGGTACAGCAACATTCAATAATGTGCCATTTGGTTCCGAACAGTCAGCATATACTTTGTATTTTAAACAATTAACAAGCGATGAAAATCACAATATTTATCAGAATGTTTTTGCTGTGGGAATAGGGGATCAAACACAAACAGAATATATTTTAAACACGCTTAAATCTGTTCTTCAAAATTTCACATTAACAGATGCCAATTATACTGGGCTTCCAGTTTATAATGCGGTATTACAATTTGAAAATGATGAAATAGAGGGATAGAGTGTTAAATGATTTGTAAAATGGTCGTTTTAAATATATTTTCTTTTAATGCGCCGTATTATCTTGACATTATGTCAAATAACGGTTGTTCTATAAAAAGAATATATATCAAATCATTTAAGGCAAATGTATGCGTTGAAACCACTGAGCACAGTGTTATGCTAATTGCAAGTAAAAATGGAAATTCAGTGTATAAAACAATATATTTAAACAATCTTAGTTGCCAAAGGGTATCGGTAAATTTTCAATTTAACATCACATTTTTAAACAAATCATCAATCAATATAATAACATTAAATGATGCAAATTGGGGTTTTCCGATTGCAAGTGGTGTACTAAACTTTAAATCGTCATGAATTTATAAAATAAATATAAAATAAAATCTGCATGCTTTTATTGGTGTGCAGATTTTTAATTATATATTTGATTTAAATAACCCCACCTATTTAAATATATTTGATTGGTTGTTTTTAATTATATGTTTAAAATAAAATTACTAATTGACAAAAATCAAATAGATTATATAATAATATTCACTGGAGATTTTTATGAATAAATATATGGAAATAGCAATACAAGAGGCAAAAAAAGGAATATGTGCAGACGCAGGTGGACCTTTTGGTGCTGTTATTGTAAAAGATGGTAAGATAATCGGCAAGGGACATAATACTGTTGTGCAAAGCAACGATCCAACTAGTCATGGTGAAATATCTGCAATTAGAGATGCGTGCAACAATCTTAAAAGCTTTAATTTAAAGGGTACAGCAATTTATACCACCGGAGAACCATGTCCAATGTGTTTGGGGGCTATTTTGTGGGCCAACATCGATAAAATTTATTATGGTTGTTCTATTAAAGAAAATGATATGATAGGATTTAGAGACGAGGTTTTTTATAAAAAACTTTCATTATCCACAGAAAGACTAAAAGATAATATTTCTCAAATAGAACACGAAGAATGTTTAAAACTATTTAAAGAGTATTTAAATAAAAAGAACAAAACAAATTATTAACAAAATATGGGAGTGTTTGTATGGAATGGAATGAAATTGTTTCTGCAATATGTATATATTTATCCGCGACAATTTTTTGTTTGAGCTTGCAGGGCAAATCAAAAATAAAAATATTGTTTATACAAATGTTTGCTTCAATGTTGTACTTGGCAAATTATCTTTTTGTTCTTAATATAAACCCTGCGGCAAAAATTGGTGCAATAACCGCAAGCTTTGAAATTTTAAGGTTACTTGTATTTTTCTTTATTGAAAAAAGTGAGAAATATAACACAAGGCGTTGGAATATTATTACAGCGATATGTTTTTCTATCATTTTAACAACTTGCACAATCTTTGCGTGGTGCGGTTGGGTTAGTGTTTTGCCACTGGTTTCTGCGATACTAGTTAGTTTTGCACTCGGATCAAAAAATGTTATTTTTATTAAAATAGCATTCATAATTCAGGCTGCATGCATTGTTGCCTATTTATTGATGCTTAGTCTTTGGCTAAATGCAATATCTCAGATGTTTGTGTTTGTTTTTGGTATTGTTGGACTAATCACTTACATAAAAGCTACTAAAGAAACTAAAATAGTTTTTTAATTTTAATAATAAAAATATTATAAAATTAAGTAAAAAAATAAAAATTGCACAAATTATTTGTGCAATTTTGTTTTAATTAACAAATATTTTCTTTCTGTTTTAATTTTATTGCTCTATTACATCATAATCTTTGCCATTTTTTTGTTGCAATTTTAAAATCATTTTTTCTATATAGTCGTTTTTATTTAGTTTAATATCATTTTCTAATACAAACTTTCTAGAAGGGTCTTTAAGGGCTAATTCATATGTGACGCCAAGGTCAAACATACTGCCAACACTTTGTGGATTGTAAAATATAGACACTGTATTTGCCGATGCTATGGCTGTTGCATTTTGTAAACAAATATTATAGCCACCGGTGTTTTTGCCCTTTACAACTGGGTTTTGATTTGTGTCACGCTCTGGGTAGTGAACATGTATTCCTTTTTGCTCATATTTTGATATTGTTTGATTTAATAGTTTTTTCTCATCTTCGGTTGCTCGCCTTACAGGGCAAATAAGAAACATATTCATATTATTTTTTGGCTGCGTAAATATATTTGGAGCAAGATTATTGTCTTGCCAATACTTTATCATCATATTAAAAGATTTGGCATAGCCCAAATGTGTTTCTTCTTCAATTTTTGCGTCAACTTCGGATTGGTTGATTATTTGTATTTGTTCTCCCCGAGCAAATAATCTTCCAAGATTAAACATAAATTTTTTGTCGTTGGTTTTTACCTCTAAATAAACCATAGTGCACCTTAAATAATTAAAATTATAGATTAAGTATAAACAGAAACTACCATAATGTCAATATAAAATTCGTCATGGTGCACGTTCAAACCCACACGACATTCATTTTGCTATCGCAATTTTCTCAAAAAAAAAATACCTTCCGGTGTTTTAGCGGAGAAAGAGTGGCGTAGAAACGTTTTATAAAACAGAAAACGTTAGGTGTATTGATTCCGCAATTAAAACTATATGTTAGAACCGTATTATTTTTAACCCAGAATTTATACATCCAACACCAATGTTTTTTGTAAACCACAAGGCAGTTAAGACAATACCCACCATAGCCAAAAATAGTGCTGCGGGCAGTTTTATATAAAGCCATAAGCAAATTTTTAAAATAATCTTTTAGCTTATTCTTTAAAAAATTTAAAAATCTAAAATAACCCAAATCAAATTTGCTGTGTTCGATTTAGGTTACGATTGGCAGAAAGCTTGACATGCCATAAAAACACCTCATATTTAATCCAATAATTCGGTTAAATGATGTGCACAATTAGGAATAATTTCATTAGTTGCCGAAATGTTTTTATGTGTATCTTCAATTAAAAATATTTTATCAAAACCCTTTATTTTTTGTATAACCTCAAGTTTTGCATAACATCTTGTTTCTTTTGTATATTCTTCATTTTCCCAAACAACTATAAAAATTTTATCGTCTTTAATAAAAGGAAGATATTTTTTTAACCATTCTTTTTTTTCTATAACTTGACTTGGATAATCGCAACTGCTCAAGATTCCTACACTTATTTTAGGCATATTATGTAATTCTTGTGCAACTTTAATTATACTTTGAATAGGTCTTTTGCTTGAATATGTGTTTGGCACTTCGTTTATAATATTTATTTCTTCTCCTGCAATATATTCTGCTAAAACTCCATCCATATCAAACAAAACAAGTTGATTTTCTTTTATGTTAATAAATTTTGGTATCATTTTTTCTCCTTAAATATAAAGCCCGACAAGAGTATTCTTATAGGGCTTGTTTGGCGGAAACGGTGGAATTCGAGCTGTCTTTTCTTCATCGTTTTTGTAGCATATTGCTGTCTTTTATATTTCTTCAACTTCTTCTTTGCGGTGTTTATTGATTGCTTTGCAGGTGAGTATACACTTCATTTTTGTTAGGTTTGAAAAATTCTAAGTCTATTTGCTTAATGTATCCCCATCTTTTTGGGTTGCTACTCTTGTATCGTTTTTTCGTGTGGACTTGGTGCCTTTTTGCCAGTTTTC